>USIU01000026.1 GCA_900554745.1 uncultured Leuconostoc sp. | reverse complement strand
ATCGGCTAAGTCGGGTGATATGGATAAAATTCAGGGCTTGATTACTGGGGCTGATGATTATGTGACGAAGCCATTTAATCCGTTGGAAGTGATGGCGCGTGTCCGCTCACTGTTGCGCCGTGCCGAAAATGCCGTGCAAGATCAAACACCAGATGTCTTAGATATTGGGTCGCTAATCATTAATAAAGACAGTCATGAAGTGAAAACATCCGATGGCGATTTGGTGAATTTGACGGCGCTGGAATTTGGCATTTTATATCTATTGGCCTCACATCCCAACCGTGTCTTTTCAGCAGATGATATTTTCGAACGCGTTTGGCAACAAGAATCCGTCGTATCGGCCAAAACAGTTATGGTCCACGTGTCACATTTACGGGATAAGATCGAAGAAGCGACAAATGGGGATCAAGTGATTCAGACTGTTTGGGGCGTTGGCTATAAGATTGAAGTAAATTAATGAAAAAATTGGCGTTGTTTTTAAAGCACAATCGCACAAAACTCTATTATGCGGTAGTGACAACTTTGTTACTACTGCTTTTTAGTTGGTCAATTTTTGCTGCGGCATTTATGCTCCAAGGTGATTTTCAAAACGCCCCAACCGTTTGGCAATGGGGAACATGCGCGCTGATTGGGGTGGGGGACTTAGTGATCCTTATTTGGCAATATGTGCGGATGCGACAGGCGGAAAGTCTGACACGGTTGATTCACGATATGCAGCAAATTGCTAGTGATAATTCAGACCGCTTGATTGATTGGCAAGCCATGTATGCGCCCAAAACGCAGGCGTTGATTGACGTCACGAACACGATTGCCAAGCAAACGCAAAAAATTCGGGAAGAAGAGCGTGAAAGTGAACGCTCAAAAGACGAAATGATCACCAATATTTCGCATGATTTAAGAACGCCACTGACGGCCATTATTGGTTATCTCGGCTTAGTTGAAATGAATGGGGCGCAATTGAGTGAGACTGATCGTGCCAAATATATTCACACGGCCTACAGTAAGTCGAATCAAATGAAGGTGTTAGTCGAAGATTTGTTTGAATTTTCTAAAACACAGGCACATGATGCGGTGTTGAACCTGACCACTTTAAGCTTAAGTGATTTATTTGCACAGTTAATTGCCAGTTATGAAATTGAGGCACAAGAACATCACGTGGCGTTAACGCAAATTGTGAAACCAGAGCTGATTGTGTTAGAAGCCGATTCTGATAAATTAGCGCGTGCCCTGATGAACTTAATCAGTAATGCCTTTAAATATGGGGATGGGGCGACGTTTATCAAATTGACAGCCCAGGTTAAGGGCACCGATGTAGAAATTCGCGTCATTAATGATGGCGTGAAAATTCCCAGTGAGGCATTAACGGATATTTTTGATCGGTTTTATCGGGTTGAAAGCTCGCGCAATAGTCAAACCGGAGGGACAGGGCTTGGCTTAGCGATTGTGAAAGGCATTATTGGACAACATCATGGGCAAGTGCGTGCGACATCGGACGAGGAACTCACGACGTTTATTGTGACATTGCCCTTGCGACAACCTGATGTGACCACACCAGCACCAAAAGAATAAAAGCAGGTCGGTTGGCCTGTTTTTTTATTTGGTCAAAACGTGACTTATCTATTTCCAAAAAGATAAAAGTATGTTATTATATTGGTATAGACCAAAGTGGTATAGACCAATAAGGAGAATATGATGCGGATTATTAAAGTAACCAATCCAGATGTTGGCGCACAGCGGGCGTTTGAAATCTATGAAGACGCACTGACCAAGGGCACGCAAGTGCTTGGTTTAGCAACTGGATCCACCCCCATTAAACTATACGAAAAGTTCGCTAACAGTGCATTGGACTTTTCTGAATTGACAGCGATTAATCTTGATGAGTATGTTGGCTTGACGCCACAAGACCCACAAAGCTATCATTATTTTATGCAACAGCACTTATTCCAATACAAGCCATTCAAGCAAACTTTTATCCCAGATGGCGCAAGTCATGATATTGCACAAGCCGCGCGAGCTTATGATGACATTATTGCGCAGCATCCCATTGATTTGCAATTATTAGGATTAGGTCAAAATGGCCATATTGGCTTTAATGAACCGGGCACACCATTTGATTCAACAACCCATGTAGTGAATTTAACCGAATCAACAATCGCTGCTAATGCACGATTCTTTGACAATCCGGCAGCAGTACCAACGCAAGCTATCTCAATGGGCATTGCGTCAGTGATGTCGGCCAAAAAGATTCTTTTGCTCGCCTTTGGTGAAGCTAAGGCAGCAGCGGTTGCTGCCATGGTGAACGGCCCTGTGACTGAGGCATTACCAGCATCGGTGCTACAAACACATCCCGATGTGACCATCATTATTGATGACGCAGCGGCATCAGAATTGTGATAAAATAAAATTGTAAGCGCTTAACAAATTTTAAGGAGGAAATGCGCCGCCATCATATTTTGATGGGGACGTTTGGCTAACGCTATGGCACACATCACACTTGATACAAAAAACATCGAAAATTTCGTCGGCGAACACGAATTTTCTGAAATGCAACCCTTAATTACGATGGCGGATCAACAACTCCGCAATCGGACGGGTGCCGGGGCTGAGTATTCAGACTGGCTCACGTTACCAACGGATTACGACAAGGCAGAATTTACCCGGATTAAGGCAGCCGCAAAGCGCATTCAAAGCGAGTCAAAGATTCTTGTTGTCATTGGTATTGGTGGCTCATATCTTGGGGCTAAGATGGCAGTGGATTTCTTGAATCCAATGTTTAACAATGAATTGCCAGATAACCAACGCCAAGGGGTCAAGATTTACTTTGCCGGTAATTCAACGTCAGCCGCCTACCTGAATGATTTGGTCCGTGTGATTGGCGATCAAGACTTTTCAGTGAATGTCATTTCAAAGTCTGGCACGACAACAGAGCCTTCAATTGCCTTCCGTGTATTCAAGCAACTATTAGAAAAGAAGTATGGCGCTGAGGCTGCTAAGCAACGCATTTATGCCACAACGGATGCGAACCGTGGGGCATTGCACGCTGAGGCGGTTGCAGCAGGCTATGAAACGTTCACAATTCCAGATGGCGTTGGCGGTCGTTTCTCAGTCTTGACTGCTGTTGGTTTATTGCCAATTGCTGCCAGTGGTGCTGATATTGACGCCTTGATGGCCGGTGCGAAGACTGCCCAAGACGACTACACGGCGGTTGATGTGCATGAAAACGCGGCTTATAAGTATGCCGCTGCCCGCCGTATTTTGTACGATAAGGGTTATACAACTGAACTTTTAATTAACTGGGAACCTTCAATGCAATACCTATCAGAATGGTGGAAGCAATTGATGGGTGAATCAGAAGGGAAAAATCAGAAGGGTATTTATCCATCATCAGCAAATTACTCTACTGATTTACATTCGCTTGGTCAATACATTCAAGAAGGCCGGCGTGACTTGTTTGAAACGGTGGTCAAGCTTGACAATCCGGTTTCAAACTTGGATTTGCCACACGAAGACGATAACAATGATGGTTTGCAATATTTGGAAGGCATCACAATCGACGAAGTGAATACGAAGGCTTCCCAAGGGGTTATCTTAGCGCATGTGGATGGTGGGGTGCCTAATTTGGCCGTGCATTTGCCTGACCAAGATGCCTACACACTAGGTTACATGATTTACTTCTTTGAACTAGCCGTTGGGGTATCTGGTTACCTGTTTGGGATTAATCCATTCAACCAACCTGGGGTTGAAGCTTACAAGACAGCGATGTTTGCCTTACTTGGTAAGCCAGGTTATGAAGCAGAAACACAAGCATTCCGTGCACGTTTAGGTGAATAATGATTTAAGCACTCAAGTATTGAGTGCTTTTTTTGTGAGCAAATATTAATGGCTGCGTATCATATTGATGTGAAGAGGGGGAAATATGGAGACGATTTTAGAAGAAGCGATTGCCAGTCATGCTAATGACATCTATCTCTTACCACTTTCTGAAACGCAGTATGGCGTCAAGTTTCATATTGACGGTCGTGTCACCCAACAGTGTGCACTCACCACGACTGCCGCCCAACAGATGATTGCTGCGGTGAAATATCGCGCGAAGATGAATATATCTGAGCGCCGGCGACCGCAACTTGGTCGATTTAGCCATCACGATATCTGGATTCGGGTTTCAACAGTTGGCGATTTTCTTAATCGCGAAACACTGGTACTGCGCTTAATTTATCAAAAAGGCCGCCGCCAAAACTGGCTAGCTACAACGCAATTTGACCAGCTGTATCGGCATATGCCAAGTGCTGGCTTATTTTTAATTGCCGGCCCGACAGGCTCAGGTAAAACAACCACACTTTATCGGTTACTCGAACGGTTAGCAGACGATAAGTTAGTGTTAACCATTGAGGATCCAGTTGAGATCCAGCAATCAAAATTTGTGCAACTGCAAGTCAATGATGAGGCTGGTATCCATTATGACGATCTGATTAAAGTCGCCTTACGTCATCGACCGGAAATTTTATTAGTGGGTGAAATTAGAGATCAACTCACGGCTGCTGCTGTGGTCAGGGCCGCTTTAAGTGGTCACTTAGTTTTGAGTACGATTCATGCCATGTCGGCACGTGATGTCATCTTACGTCTACGCGATCTAGGTGTTGTGCCAGCACAGTTAGCGGTTGCTTTAACCGACGTGGTTTATCAGCGGCTGGTTACGACCACGAATCAACAACAAGCGGCAATTATTGATCATTTAGGTAGCGATGACATTGCGCACGTCCTGCAAGGACAACCAGTACCAAAGTTTTCGAGTCAGTGGCAGGAGGTATTAGCAGATGCATTGGCGACCAATAAAATTTCCAAAGCGAGTTATCACCACTTCCAGCAACTTTAAACGACAGCACCAAGTCTTATTTTTTCAGGAACTTGGTGAACTGTTACAGTCAGGTTATAGTATTGCTCATAGTTTAGATATTCTTGCGGCAGCCCATACACCGTGGACGATGTGGTTAGCGACCGTCAACACACGCTTAAATCAAGGGATACCCTTGCACATTGTGTTAGACCAAACTGTTTCACAAACCATTTTGTTACAAATTAAGCTAGCAGATCAACACGGCAATTTGTCCGAAACACTGGTCACAATTGGTCAGCATTTGGCGCAAGTGCAACAACAGCAACAAAAAATTAAGCAAGTATTGCAATATCCAGCTGTTCTAATGGGGTTACTTGTGTTGATGTTAGTTGGCATGAAGCTATTTTTATATCCGATATTACAACAGTGGCAGGACACAACGGTATTAGATTCAGGTGATACACAGCATGTGATGTTATTTTTCATGAGTGTTACCGTCATCATGTTGGGTTGCTGTATTTGGTATTGGCGTCGTTTACCAGCGCGTCAGCGATTGAAAATCATGTCGCGCGTATGGTTAATTGGGCCAATTGTGACAACAATTGTCACTTATCACGTGGCCCAACAATTAGCGGTATTACTGGCGAATGGCTTGACGGTACCAGAGATTTTAGATGAAATGTGTGCGGTTCGGGCTCAAAAAAATAAACAGTTGGCGACACTTTTAGCTGAAGATGCCCGCACAGCTTTACAAGCTGGAGGCACCTTATCGACATATATTCTCAAACAACCCTACTTTAACCAATCACTGGCAGGCTATTTTACTCGTGGTCATGAACCCAAGGTTTTGGCTGGTTATCTCGCCTATTATGCTAAGCAGCAGTATCATCAGGTCATGCAACGCACGCATCGTCTAATCGATATGTTACAACCGATTTTTTTCGGGGTGATTGGTATCGCCATTATTGCAGTTTATTTATCGATGTTATTACCCATGTACCAAACGATTGGTGGTTTATATCAATGATATTTTTTAAACGTCAGCACAAAGCCTTTACACTAATTGAAACAGCAATTGTGCTATTTATCATCAGTCTCCTCATGTTACTGATTTTGCCAAATTTAAATACACAACGTAAAAAAGCGGTGGCGACCCATGCCGCCGCAATGGTATCAACTATACAGTCGCAGATCGATTTATATCTGAACGAACATCCAGATGATAAAACTGTGACGTATTCAGATTTAGTTGCTGCTGGTTATGTGTCGACTAAACAAGTTCAAAAAGCCAAAGAATTACACATCACCCTTGATCATAATGAAGCACATCAGTAAAGGCTATACCCTACTCGAATCACTCATTGTCCTTGGGATTGTGGCCGGATTATTTTTGCTTAGTGGTCGGATGACGGTAACATCACCTAATATGTCACAGTGGTCTGCCACGTTTAAAGCCAGTTGGCAACAAGAACGGATAGCTGCGCAAACACAGCAGTGTCGGCGGACAGTTTGCTTTCGGGAAAATGGCATTATTTTTAAGCATACGCAATTGGCCTATCCCAAAGGTTATCATCTCGATCAAACACAGACCGTTCAAATTTTACCTACGGGCTATGTGGCCCCAACGACTGTGACACTTAGGCATGACCAGCACGTGATCAAAATTATTTTCAGTTTAGGAGGTGGGGCATATCGCATTACACAGTCGTAGATCAGGCTTTGTTCTGGGAGAAGCTTTGGTTACGTTGGCGTTATTAAATGGGTTGCTGCTGTTAGAATACGAGCAGGTAACCCAGTTTAAGCAGCAGACCAAACGGCTAGAACAACAGTATCACGTGGCTCAGCAAGATCGCATAGCAGCGATGAAAGCATGGCATGCCTATGAACAACCGTAAATTACCGGCATTCACAATTCTGGAAACATTAATTGCGTTGGGCGTGGTCGGGTTATTTTTTGTGACGGTTCAATTATTGTTCCCTTGTTTTCGCATCACACATGACCCACCTTTAGATATGGCGTTACGCGCAGCGACTTACCAAATCACGACACAAAAATATATTTTACAGGGTATTTTGCCACATGAATTACAACTTATCAGTCACGATGGTAAGAAAATGACGCTTAGCGTGATCAAAAATCGTTTACAATTGTCTGGCGAGGGCGCCGGTCAAGTTATTTTTATTTCCGAGGTGACAGCGTTTCATGTTAAAGATTGTGCGGCATATGTGCAACTCGAATTATCAGGACAACAGCAGCAACAAGCAACAGAGGTGCTTTATTTACCGCGGGCTCAGTTGGGTAACTAAGCGGCAACAGGGCGCAATATTTGGTGCTACCTTTATCATTTTGGCACTGCTGGGCAGCTTGATGTTATTACAAAACGTTGCCTGGCACGCGCAGATACAGACACGTCAGCAATTAACAATCATGGCGCAGTTGGATACGCTGCAATTTAGGGCGAGTCTTATTTTTGCTGAAACCCAACAAACAACGTTTCGTCTAGCTGATGCTGATATAACCGTTCAGGGTGACGACCTCCGTATTCGTTGGGGACAAACCACTTATACACGGGCGCTGCTTAGGCGCGTGCCTTGAAAACCTTATGAAAACACGTTAAAATAGGGCTATGACACAAGATAAAATAGCACAATATTTCGATGATTTGACCACAAATACACAGGCTTTAGCCAAGGATGCCGACATCAGTTTAACAGATGCACTGATTGAACTTTTAGAGGATGTCGCCAACGGGCAAGTGGCTATTGAAGATGGGAAACCGACCCCCGCAGTTGCTGAACAAATTGAAAAGTTTATTGCGACGTTTGATTGGCGCAGTATGTCGCCAGCTGATCTCCGAAAGACGTTACAATTAGCGATTTTGAAAGTTACTCGGGACGACCATACGCAAGCGAATTTCCAAATTACCCCCGATGGTATTGGTTATTTGTTAGCCGATTTTTTGTTGCAAACAGCTGACTTGAAGTCTGGTGATACAATACTTGACATGACAGTCGGTGCAGGTAACTTACTGCAGACGGTTAATGACGTCTTAAAAATGAATGATCTTGATGTTAAGCGCATTGGGATTGATAACGATGAGACGCAATTAGCTTTGGCAACGGCGGTCGATCAACTATTGACCAAAGGGACAACAACTTTTTATGAATCAGATGTTGTCGCACTGACGGAAATACCAAAGGCCAAGGCGGTTATCGCTGATTTACCAGTTGGTTATTATCCATTAGAGCCAGCAGATAGTTATCAAACACGCCGTCAAGATGATCGGTCATTTGTGCACCATTTGCTGATTGAAAAAAGTTTGGCATTTGCCGCCGATGATGGCTGGGTGTACTTAATTGTACCAGCTAATGTGATGATGGGGGACCAAGCAAAAGCGCTGCTAAAGTTTTTGACGCAAAAAGCGCAATTGAAAGCATTTTTGCAATTGCCAGCTGCCTTTTTCAAAGATCCACGGGCTGCCAAGGCGATTCTTGTACTCCGTAAGCATGGGGTGGGTAGTCATGGCGAAGTGTTGATGGGACAGTACCCACCACTCAAAGATATTGAAGCGTTACAGAAATTTTTGCAAGATATCAAAGCTTGGGTTAAACTGGATAAAGAACAGAACAAAGCCTGATGTTGTGACAATGCACTCAATATTAGCGTGTTTACATCATGAAACACCTCAATATCTGATATTTTAAACATGTCGCAGATCAGTACACGTTTAGGAAAGACAGGTAGAAATTTAATCATGGCTAAAACGATGGCTGTCAACGCTGGTAGTTCTTCATTGAAGTTTCAATTGTTAGAAATGCCAGCTGAACAGGTACTTGCACAAGGAGTGATCGAACGGATTGGCATGGATGATGCCATTGTGACGATTAAGTACGACGCAAAGGCAATGGCCCGTGGCGTCAACTTGGCTGATCAGTCAGTGGCTGACAGCAATGTGACAATTTCTAAAGATGGGCAGACAGCCAAATATGAAACGGTATTGCCAATTAAGGATCACCAACAAGCCATTAACTTTATGTTACAAAAACTAACCGATCTCGGTATCATTGTAGATTTCAATGAAATTACTGGTGTTGGACATCGCGTTGTGGCTGGTGGTGAGTGGTTTAATCACTCTGTGAAAGTCACCAAGGCGGTCTTAGAAAAGATTGACCGTCTCGCCGATTATGCGCCTTTGCACAATCCAGCTAATGCCATGGGGATTCGGGCCTTTCAAAAGTTATTACCGGATGCCGTTTCAGTGGCTGTGTTTGATACTTCTTTTTATCAAACGATGCCTGAAGAAAATTATTTGTATGCGATACCTTATCAATATTACACCCGTTATGGGGCTCGTAAGTATGGTGCGCACGGGACATCGCATCGTTATGTTGCCAATCGCGCAGCTGATCTGCTGCGACAACCGCTTAAAGATTTGAAGGTCATCACGATGCATTTGGGCGCTGGTGATTCGATTACGGCAGTGAAGGACGGGAAAGCGCTAGACACGTCAATGGGATTCACACCATTGGCTGGGGTGGCAATGGCCACCCGTTCTGGGGATGTGGATACGTCGTTGGTTTACTATATTCAAGAACGTGAAGGTTTAACCAATGATGAGATGTTAAACATTTTAAACAAAAAGTCTGGCTTGTTAGGATTATCGACAATTTCGTCTGATATGCGTGACCTATTAGAAGTTTACGATACCAATGACCACGCACGGTTGGCGATTAAAGTCTTTGTCAATCGCATTGTCAAGTATGTTGGTCAATATATTGCTGAAATGGGTGGGGTTGATGTCTTAGTCTTTACCGCGGGTATTGGAGAAAATTCAGCGCCAATCCGTCAGATGATTGCGGATAAGTTGGCCTATTTTGGGGTTGCTTTAGATGATACAGCGAACCAAAAGCGGGGTGAAGAAATCGATATTTCTGCCAAAGATGCACGGGTTAAAACGTTGGTGATTCCAACTAACGAAGAATTAATGATTGCGCGTGACGTGGAGTTATTCAAGTAATCTCCTTTTAATCTTTCGTCAAACGAAATATGATAGAATAAAACAAGTCGACTAGTGTGTCAGCACGCTAGTCGCTTTAATATTGAAGACATTTTTTAGAAGGTGAATTATGGAATCGAGAAAAGAACGGCATCAGCACGAAATTCAGGCTGCTGAAGCACTTGATGCGGCGCAAAATAAGGCATCGTATGATCCCAACAATCCATTTAATGACGTATATGGTAATGGACCTCGCCGTAAAAAGCGGGGACCAGTGAAACGAGTCATAGCGATGTTGGCGTTGCTTTTGATTCTATTAGGCGTGGTGTTTGCAGGTAAAGCCTTATTTACGGATAAGTATGCGGCCTTAGATCCTAAGGATACAACATTTGTCACGGTCAAAATTCCTGAAGGTGCGACGGCGTTGCAAATGGGTCAAACATTGCAAGATAAGAAAGTGATTACCAATGGCAAGGTGTTTTATAAGTATGCCATGTCACAAGGCGCAGAAAAGCTCCAAGCGGGGACTTATCGTTTGTCACCAGCACAACCTATGCAACTTATTTTTGATCAAATGGCGGCTGGCCCATCATCGGCACCAATACTACCAAAGGGCTACGGTTATGTCAGTGTTGGGCAAACACCAGATGAAGTTGCGGTGAATTTAGCCGATCAAGTCAAATCGGTTTCAGTTCAAGATATTTTGACGGCGTTTAATGACAAGCAATTGATCAACAAGATGTACCAAAAATATCCCGATTTATTACGGGGTGTGAAGACATCAAGTACAAAAGATGCTAA
>USIU01000025.1 GCA_900554745.1 uncultured Leuconostoc sp. | reverse complement strand
TGTCATTGGCGGGATTTCATTTTTGACCTTGGCGATGCAGTTACCTGTTTTTTCTGGTTTGTATGCGGCCATTTTGCACGCACCAGCGTTGAAAGGCGCAACGTTCTTTGGGCTTAGCTTAGGCCAACCGCAATTGATTTTTGCAATCATAGCCGGCGTAGTTTACTTGGTACAAGCCTGGATTGCGGTGTTACGGATGCCGGAAGAACAAAAGAAGGCATCAGCAACAATGATGCTAATCAGTCCAATCATGATTTTTGTGTTTGCCATGATTGCCAGTGGCGCCATTGGTTTGTACTTTATTGTTGGTGGCTTGTTTGCCTTGTTGCAGTCGTTGATTCTGCACTTCCAACGCCCTGGTTTGGAAAAGCGTGTCGCACGTGAATTTAAGGTTAAGAAAACAGCCGATGATTTGCTAGCTGACCGTGCGCCAACGGCATCAGGTACGCCGGCAGCACCGGAGGCTAAACAAACAACAGACGCCTCACAACAATCAAAACGTAATCGTAATGCTGGGAAACAGCAGCGTTAATCTTTAAGTACGCCAAAAATTTGGCGTACTTTTGTCAGTTCTTAAGCGAACAGAAAGAAGTTATCATGGATCGTATTTTATCAAATCAAAATAGTCGTGTGAAAGCATGGGCTAAGCTCGCGACTAAAAAAGGTCGTCTTGAAAACAAGACTTATTTGTTGGACGGATGGCATTTAGTGGAAGAAGCCATCAAGGCAAAGGCAAAGTTCCATGCGGTGATGGCGACAGAAGCACAAATGGCCGCACACTTGGCTGATGTGCCCCACGGTGTCCCAGCTTTTGAAATTAGTGAAGAAGTAGCCAAGCACATTGCCGGCACTAACACACCACAAGGTATTTTCGCCGAAATTTCATTACCAGACAAGACGTTTGATCCAAGCTATGTACATGATGGGGCTTGGCTATTGCTCGACAAGATTCAAGATCCAGGTAATGTGGGGACATTGGTTCGGACAGCTGATGCTGCTGGTTTCAAGGGCGTTGTCTTGGGTGAAGGCACTGCTGATGCATACGCACCAAAGGTTGTGCGAGCAATGCAAGGTTCACAGTTCCATTTGGAAGTTTTGAATGGTGACTTGAATGAATGGACGGATGCTTTGACAGCCAATGGCTTGCCAGTTTATGGGTCACAATTGGATGAAGCAGCACAATCTTATCGTCAAATCGAACCAAGTACGCAATTTGCGTTGATTGTTGGCAACGAAGGCCAGGGGATGTCAGCAACATTAGCTGCCAAAACAACAGCTAACTTGTATATTCCAATCCACGGTCAAGCGGAAAGTTTGAACGTGGCCATTGCTGGTGGGATTTTGATGTTTAGCTTGGCAGCTGGGAATTAAGTTGTTATTGGCAAGCGTCAGCGTGCTGTGATAAAATGTCGTGCACACGGCGTTAAATTTTGTTATAATAAGTATTAATGATTTAATGAGGAGTTATGACTGTGGCAAAAATACTCACCGTTGCTCTGATTGTCGTGGGTCTATTGCTCATTGTGACAGTCATGATGCAACCAAGTAAACAACAAGATGCGTTATCTGCTTTATCAGGTGGCGCTGGCGATTTATTCGCTGAACGAAAGTCACGCGGGTTTGAAGCGGTAATGCGACGCGCAACAGCTATTTTAGGCGGGTTGTGGTTCATTATCGGTTTTGCCCTCATGTACTTGTCAGCGCATTAAAAATGATGAAGGTCAGTTTGCTCTTTTTGTAGACTGACTTTTTATTTTGGAAAAATATAGAAAGAGGCAATTATGACAGTAGAACAATTAAAATCTCAAATTGGCGGTTTTTTAAAAGCAAACCGCGAACAATCTTTTAGCGCACAAAATATGGCAGACGGCTTGCGCATGAATTCAGCAGCAGGCTACCAAGACGTGGTCAACGCGATGAATGCGCTTGTGCGTGATGGGGAGGCCATCGAAAACGATGGACAATTCACATATAACGTCAATGCTGGTGAAGTGATTGGGGAATATCACGCCAATGACAAAGGCTTTGGCTTTGTGAAATATGACAGTGAATTACCTGACTTTTTTATCAATCCTGAAAACACATTACAGGCCATGCAAGGGGATACGGTGCGCGTTTCAACGGTGAAACCATCCGCATCAGCCGACCGTGGCCCAGAGGGTAAAGTTGAAGAAATTATCAGCCACGCTTTTGAACGTGTTGTGGGCACTTTTTCGCTTGGTTCAGAAGCTAAGGGGATGATTGGGGAAATCAAACTCAGTGACAAAAAGGCCATGGGCTATAAAGTCTTGGTGAGTGCTGATGGTATTACGCCAAACGATGGGCAAGTTGTTGTTGCTGAGGTAACACGTTTCCCTGACAAGGTGCACCCACGTGAATTAGTGGCGACAGTGACGGAAACACTGGGTTACAAAGATGAACCTGGCATGGATATTTTACAAATTGTTTATGCCAAGAAGGTGCCAAGTGAATTCCCGCAAGAAGTGTTGGATGATGCAGCAAAAATTCCGGTTGACGTGCCAAAATCTGATTGGGCCGGCCGTGAAGACTTGACTGAACAAACACTGGTCACAATTGATGGTGCCGACACGAAAGATATCGATGATGCCGTTGTGGCTTGGAAGTTAGATAATGGTAATTATCACCTCGGCGTGCATATTGCCGATGTGTCACACTATGTGACGGAAGGCTCAACCATTGATGCGGAAGCCTATAAGCGCGGAACATCCGTTTATTTGACGGATCGCGTGATTCCAATGTTGCCACGTAACATTTCAAATGGGATTGCGTCATTAAATCCGAATGTGGTCCGTTTGGCAATGTCGGTTGAAATGGAAATCAACCCACAAGGACAAGTGGTGAACCACCGTTTGCACACCTCTGTGATCAAGTCTCATGCCCGCATGACTTATGATGCGGTCAACAAGATTCTTGATGGTGATGTGTTTGTTCAAGATGAATACGCACAGTTGACACCAATGTTTAAAGTCATGGGTGAATTACATGACATTTTGTACAACATGCGTAAAAAGCGTGGCGCTATCGAATTTGACGCCCCAGAAGCCCAAGTGATTGTGGATGATGCAGGCAAGGCTGTCGACATTAAGTTACGTGAACGTGGTACAGCAGAACGGATGATTGAATCCTTTATGTTAGTGGCAAACGAAACAGTTGCGGAACACTTTGATAAGCTCGAAGTACCATTCCTTTATCGTATTCACGAAATGCCGGATGAAGAACGGGCGAAGTCATTCTTTGAATTTGCAAAGGCATTGGGACACCCCGTTTATGGTGATCCAAGCAAGGTTACCCCAGCAATGTTGCAACAGTTAATGGCTGATGTGGCTGGTGATCCCGCTGAACAAATGATTTCAACGATGATGTTGCGGGCAATGAAGCAGGCGAAGTATGCGCCAGATCCAATTGGTCACTTTGGTTTGGGTGCGTCTTACTACACGCACTTTACGTCACCAATTCGACGTTATCCTGATTTGACGGTTCACCGCTTAATTAAGTGGTACGAAAAGCATGGCTATGGCCCTGAAGCGCAAGCAAAATACGCTGATAAGTTAGGTCAAATTGGGGAAGACACGAGTGCGCGTGAACGGCGTGCGATTGACACAGAACGTGATGTGGATGCGTTGAAGAAGGCTGAATACATGTTGGACAAGGTTGGCCTTGAATTTGATGGGGTCGTCAACTCAGCTATGAAGTTTGGCTTGTTTATTAGTCTTGAGAACACGGTGGAAGGGTTAGTGCATATCTCTAATCTGACGGATGATCATTATGAATATGATGAAGCCCACGCTGCCTTGATTGGTCGCTCTAAGCACCGTATTTTCCAAATTGGGCAAAAAGTACGTGTTAAAGTTTTGCGTGTTAACAAGGAAGAACGCACAGTTGACTTTATGTTAGTTGATCCAGAAAGTGCGCCGACAACAGATATCCGTGTTGCCGCCAAAAACAACGGCAAGTTTGGCAAGGGCCGTAACCGTGAAGAACGCCGTAAAAACGAACGGCGTGGTAAGTCTGAAGGACCACGTCAACGGCGCGGCAGCTTGGATGCCAAGCAAGGTCAAAAGCGTGACGCAAAACGCAATTTTTAAGGGCAATAGGCCTAAGTAACGAACTTTATGAGTGGCGGGAACAGGATGGCAAAAAAGCAACAACAGACAGAAAAATATCTGGCACAAAATCGTAAAGCACGATTTAATTATGCGATTGAAGACACATTTGAAGCTGGGATTGCGCTAACTGGAACTGAAATCAAATCTGTTCGGGCGGGGCAAATTACCATCGGAGATGGTTTCGTGACGATTCACAATGGGCAACCGCTATTAACGAATGTGACGATTGCGCCCTATGCGCAAGGCAATCAATTCAACGTTGACCCTACTCGCACACGGCCATTATTGTTGCACAAGCGAGAAATTACACAATTGGCTCGTGCTGCAGCCGAACCAGGGGTGACCATTGTCCCGCTAAAGGTGTACCTCAAACACGGTTTTGCCAAAGTACTGATTGGGATCGGGCGTGGTAAAAAGAAGTATGATAAACGCGAAGATATCAAACGCCGTGATCAAGAAAGAGAGCTGGGTCGGCGCTTAAAACATTAAGGGGAAGACCGGCTTGGGGTTTGACGTTAAGTAAGTTTACAGCTATACTTAATATATGTGGAATAGTTGAAATTTCACAAGCTGAAAGGAATGAAACACATGATAGTAACAGTCATTTCAGCACTCTTCGCAATCGTAATTGGTCTCGTTGTTGGTTATTATGGTCGTCTTTGGCAAGATAACAAACAAATTAACGCAACGAAACAAATTGCAGCTAACATTCTTGAAGAAGCAAACAAAGAAGCTAAAAGTCTCATACGTGCAGCGAAAACTGACGCAAAAGAAATGGCCCAAGATTATCGTAATCAAGTGGACCAGGATTTCAAAGATCGTCAAAAGCAGCTGCAGCAACAAGAACAACGGCTTGAAGATCGTATCTCGAACCTCGACAAGAAAGATGCGGCCTTGAATCAGCGTGATGCGCAATTGATTCAAAAAGAAAACCAAGTACAGCAACGGTTGGATGATGCGAATCATAAAAAGACCGTTGCCAATGACTTAGTGACGGCGCAACAGGAGAAATTGGAAGAAATTGCCCAATTAACCCCTGCGGACGCAAAAGAACAAATTTTAAGTCAAACGAAACAAAGTTTGGTACGTCAGCGTGCTGCTTTAGTGAAAGAAGCAGAAGATGACGCAACGAGTGAAGCCGAAAAGCGCGCACGTAATATTATTGTGCAAGCGATTCAACGGTCGGCAGCAGATGCGGTGGCTGATGTCACGGTATCAGTTGTCCACTTACCAAGCGAAGACATGAAGGGCCGAATTATTGGTCGTGAAGGTCGTAATATTCGAACATTAGAATCATTGACCGGTATTGATTTGATCATTGATGATACGCCAGAATCAGTTGTCCTGAGTGGTTTTGATCCTGTTCGTCGTGAAATTGCTAAAATGGCGCTAGACGCCTTAGTCGCAGACGGGCGAATTAATCCTTCTCGGATTGAAGAAACCGTTGAAAAGGCACGTCGACAGATTGATGAAACAATTCGTGAAAAGGGTGAAGAAGCGGTATTTGAGCTTGGCTTACGTGGCCTACACCCAGATTTGATTAAAATGATTGGCCGGATGAATTATCGAACGTCTTACGGTCAAAATGTGCTCCAACATTCAATCGAGGTCGCAAAACTTGCGGGAATGATGGCAGCAGAGCTTAAAATGGATGTCGCGCTTGCGAAGCGCGCTGGATTAATACATGATATCGGTAAGTCAGTTGACGCTGAAGTCGAAGGTTCCCACGTTGAATTGGGTGTTCGTCTTGCCGAGAAGTTTAACGAAAAGCCGGATGTGATCAATGCCATTGCGTCACATCACGGCGATGTACCGGCAACGTCACCAATTTCAGAATTAGTGACAGCTGCTGATGCCATTAGTGCCGCCCGTCCGGGTGCGCGTAGTGAATCACTTGAAAACTATGTCCAACGTTTGAAGGATTTGGAAGCAATCGCTAACCGTTATGACGGTGTTGAAAGCGCCTTTGCCATTCAAGCTGGACGCGAAGTTCGGGTGATTGTGGAACCAACTAAATTAACGGATCTTCAGGCAACAGTCTTAGCCCATGACATCAAATCAGATGTTGAGGAAAAGCTGGAGTATCCTGGACATGTGAAGATTACAGTCGTCCGCGAAACACGCGCAACAGACTATGCCCACTGATAAACAAAAGTTACTCGTTGAGTAACTTTTTTTGTTATACTTATACTATGTTGTGCGCGTATTATTTTATTTTAATGCGAAAGCGTTACAGCAAATACACTAAATATCACGGTATGGGGGGATTTATGGCACCAGGACAATGGGCACTTATCATTTTTGCGGTCGCTTTCTTATTACTGGTAATATTTATCGGTATATTCCTAATGCGCCTAACGCAATCACTTAAGATTATTACGTTCGACGTGGACACGATTGCCCGCTCGAGCAATGAAATTCTTGGCAACGCCAATGAACTATTGACTGATGTCAACGACAAGATGAAGACATTAGATCCAACTGTGCAAGCAGTTGCTGACTTATCGGTCACAGTATCGGAGCTCAATGCATCGGTACAAAGTGTGACAAGTCGCTTTGCTGCTTCAAAGCTCGTACGGGGCTTTGGTGCAACTGGGATGGCGGCGTCTGTCGCTAAGACAGCTATGCGTAAGTATAGTCACAAAAAATCATCAAAAAAGGAGACAAAGTAAATGTCAAAAGCTAAAGGATTTTTAATTGGGATTGCTGCAGGCGCAGCTGCATTGGCTGCGTTCAAAGCGTTACCAAAGAACCGTCAAGAAGAATTAAAGGCTAAGGCAACTGAAACAACGGATGCCTTGCGTGAAAAGGCCTATGATGCCGCTTATGCCACAGCTGACTTCGCTGGTGATGTGACAGAAAAGGCGAAAGCTAAGGTTGCTGAATTAAAAGATAAGAGCCAAGAAAAGTATGGCGAACAAATTGATTTGGCTGCAGATCAAGTCAAGCACTTGGCAGACCAAGCGACGCCTTACGTTAACAAGGCAAAAGATCTAGCGGTGAGCTATGTGGACAAAGCACAAGCCTCATTAAATGAATTACGTGAAAAGTTCAATAATCACGATATTGAATTGACACAAGCTGATCTTAACCTTGATGAATCATTGCGTGATTTGGCTGAAGCTGCGCAAGTTGAAGCGGAAGACTTCTCAGATAAAGCTGCTGATACAGCTGAAAAGGTCAATGAAAATGTTGATAAGGCTGCCGAAAAGGTCAACGAAAACGTTGCTAAGACGGCTGAAAAAGTTAACGACAAGGTCGACAAGGCTGCTGAAAAAGTTGCCGATAAAGCCGAAGATGTTAAATAAATGTGCATAAAAAAGGCGCTCACATTATTGTGAGCGCCTTTTAATTATTCAACACCTTGCATCAAAGCTTGGATACGCTTTGAGAGGAAGACGAGAATAATACCAAGTACGACAGAACCTAATCCGAAGTATGAGAAGTAAGCAACTTCGCTCTTGGCGTTATACAACGTAACCAGTTGTGCGTTCAAAGCCGAACCAACAGCAGATGACAAGAACCACATTGACATCATTTGTGAGTTAAAGGCTTTTGGCGCCAACTTAGTTGTGACTGACAGACCAACGGGTGAGATTAACATTTCACCGACAATTACGAGGGCCCATGAGCCAACTAACCAGAGTGGTGACACTTTACCGCTTGTACCATACAAGGCACCAGGAATGGCCATCAATAAGAAACTTAAGCCGGCAAACATCAAACCAACGGCAAACTTTGTTGGTGATGACGGTTGGTTTTTCTTCCAAGCTGTCCATAGCCAAGCAAAGAATGGCGTATAAAGCATGATAAAGAGTGGGTTAAGTGATTGGAACCATGAAACAGGGAACCAAGATGAATCCACCCGTTCAGCAGCAAATGTTGCTAACACCACTGAACCTTGTTCTTCAATCGCCCAGAACAAAACTGCAGCGATGAAGAGCGGGATGTAAGACACAACACGCAACCGTTCAGTTGATGTCACCTTTACTGATGAGATCATCCAAGCAAAATAGAAAACTGGAATAGCAATTGCAACAATCGTCAAGAGGTTGATGTAGGCAGGTAATGAATTCCAACCGACAAGGTTCATCACAACGACGACTGCAATAAAGCCAGCAACAGCTAAGCTGACCTTAACCAGCAATGGCTTAACTTCTTCCGGTGCTAGTGGATCAGTTGGACGCAAGTAATGCGGATCCAATGTTTTCTTACCACCGAAGTAATAAACCAGCAAACCGATAAACATACCGATTGCTGCCAATGAGAAGGCAACGTGGTAGCCAGCGGCTTGTTGTGCAGCACCAACAACAAGTGGCGCGATGAAAGCACCTAAGTTAATACCAAACACAAAGATTGAGAAACCAGCGTCACGACGACGATCATGTTCGTCATACAATGTGCCAACTAATGTTGAAACATTTGGCTTTAAGAAACCAGTTCCGATAATAATTAAGATGATTGACCCAAACAATGCGCTTGCGCCAAAAGGCAAAGCGAGCACGATATGTCCAAGCATAATGAGAACACCGCCC
This sequence comes from uncultured Leuconostoc sp., assembly GCA_900554745.1. Lineage (GTDB taxonomy): Bacteria > Bacillota > Bacilli > Lactobacillales > Lactobacillaceae > Leuconostoc. The sequence goes on along the minus strand of USIU01000025.1, from coordinate 2,072 downwards.
CAGAATACAGCTGGACGTGCTCCGATGATACGATCAGCTACGAAACCACCAATCGTACCAGAAAGGTAAACCATTGAAGCGTAAATCGCCATGATTGATGCGGCGGTTGCTCGTGTAATGTGTAAATCACCAGTACTGATGAGGTACCACATGTAGTAAAGCAAAATGGCGCGCATACCATAGTATGAGAAACGCTCCCACATTTCAGTCATGAACAGTGTTGACAGTCCTAACGGTTGACCGAAAAATGTCTTTCCTTTGTCTTCCATAAAATCCTCCGATTGATTTTTGATACGCCGTTATTGACTTAACAACGTAACCAGCGTATTTATTAAAAATACCTTTCTATTTTACGCTAAAATGATGTAAAATACAAATAATTTACCCAATTTAGTATCAAAATAATATCATTTGTCGGGGATGATGGTCTGATTTTTCAGGGAAATCGTGGTAAAGTCAGGCGAATTAGTGGTCAGACTGGGGATTTATCTGTACAATAGAAAAAGAACGAATTCAAGTTAAAGGAATGACGTGCCGTTGGGGACGTCCAAAAGTATGGCAAAAGAAAAGTTTGACGCAGGGGAATTTATTTCCTCATTATTCCACTATGCACATGATTTCAATTATAATCATATTGTTTTCGAGGCGAATCGTTACAAAGTTTCGGTTAATTTGACGCGCCGATCGGCAACCTATGGCAATGCCGACATGTTTTATGTTTCAGCAGATACGAAGTTGTTTGCACCAGTGATGTCTGCGATTAATGGGGCCATTGAAGTGGCTGAATTAGCTAAAAAACAACAAGCCATTGTGGCGACTCCGGCATTAGAACGTCAGGAACAAGTTTTCCAGTTCCGCTTACGCGAATTTGGTCATGGGAAGTATAGTTTGGATCTTAGTATCTAAAATATTTAAGAAGGGGGGCGTGCGTAATCTCGCACGCTAAGCAAAGATGAAGCAAGGTAAGTCAGCACAAATTAAGAATTTTAAGCACCGACAACAGCAACAGAAATTTATGAATAAGCATAAGTTGCCGGAATTTAACTATAATGAATTCGCTGGATTTTTACGCGCACGGTATTATTTGACACATCGACAAAAATATAGTCCGGAGACATTTGAAGTGGCGTCATTCTTTTTGGATGATGTCATCGCGATGATGGTTAATCATAACTTTACCAGTTTCACGAGTAACGAACGGGCTGTCGTCAAGTTAAATGAAGTGATGCAAGCCGCATTGGTCAACAGTGACGATCGTGATTGGCGTTATTTTGTCATGCTTGTGCCGGTGCTCTACGATATGCAGCAATTCTTGGTTAAAGAAGGTAGTGTGAACGACCGCTTTGTGGCACAAGCACCGAAGTTTGATATTAACTTCTGGCGTATGATTATGCGAACGGTCATGGCCATCAACTTCTTCAAGTGGCAAGGTAAAGATGTGGCTGAATTAATGAAAACATCTTCTGCGATTGATGATTTGCAATTTAAGTTCTTGTTGGTTGATGATAAAGATGACCATTTTAATTTACCAGTGATTGCAGAAACGTTTAGAGGTCTGTCACCTAAGATGAAGCCTTTAAAGGATGCGGATAACGTCGTCGCACTTGAACCAAAGCTGACTGAAGCACAAATGCAGGCGGAACGTGAATTTGCTGACAAGCGATTGGCACAATTTAAGGCAGCATCAGTCAAGGATGTGGTCAGTGACAATGTGGTGAACATGTTACGTGGTTTCCATGAAGGTTTAGCGACTGAATATCAAGCAACGCATGACTTGTGGCAACCAGCAATGTTCAATGCTTTAGCCACGACTAAGTTGTTTGATTATTGGACACCAACATGGGATAACCTCGACGGTATTGGCGGTGAGGTGAAATCTTATCTCACTTTCTTGAGTCAAAAGCAAGATATTAGTGGCTTAAGTGAATTTGTGACAGGGACTGCTGGTATTGATCGCTACATTGATGTGGCAGCCTTGAATCATCTTCTTGAGCAAATGCCAGAAGATGTTTTGGCAGAACGTGCCTTATAAAAATAAGTAAAAAGGACAATCACTATTGAAATAGCGATTG
>USIU01000024.1 GCA_900554745.1 uncultured Leuconostoc sp. | reverse complement strand
GCCAATCGCTACAGTCACACCAATAATTTGAACCGATAGTCCAACCGCAAAAGCCCCCAGTGGCAGTAAGCCCAGCATAGGAACCATAGATTGAATCAGAATAATTGCAGTAAATAACGCGATTAGGACAAGCTTCCGTGTTCTATTTATTGATTGCATACATATCCCTCCTTTCACTCATAATCATAGTGAGACACGACCAACCTATCAATGCCTACAAATAGTAGCGTAACACATGAAAATTGGTGATTTTTCTCAAAATTTCAACGAGTAAACAATTCAAAATGCGATTTAAAATGCAAAGCATTATTGACACCCACACTTTGTTTAGTATAGTAAATATTATCTAATATATTAAAAAAGGAGCGTTTATGATTACAGATATCGTGGGAAACCGGCTAAAAGAAATTCGCCAACAACGCCAATTAACCCTACAAGAAACCAGCGAGTTAACAGGCGTTAGCGCCGCATCGCTAAATAACATTGAACGTCATACGACATCCCCATCCATTGATACGTTGTGGAAAATATCAAGTGGTCTGGCCGTGCCAATCAACTATTTTTTCGCAACCGATACAGTTGATTTTGAGCTGGCTACTCCCGCTGATTTTCATGATATCCCTAGTGACAATCCAGGAGTGAAGGTCCAATCAATTTTCAGTACCTTAGCAAATACCAAATTTGAAGTCTTTGACCTCAACTTGTCTTCGCTAACTGAGCGTGAATCTGCTGCCCACGTCCCAGGGACCGTTGAAGTACTACTGGTAAGAAGCGGCACACTAACAATGGCGATTAACGGCCAATCGTATGTTATTCCAGCCGGCAGTTTAGCAAAATTCAACGGTGCCTTTCCACACGTTTATCGAAACGACGCAATGGAAGAAGCATCGTTCATCAGCCTCATGATATACGATCGTTAGGAGGTCATTATGGCAATCAAAGCAATTTTACTGGGTATCTTAGCGGCCCTATTTTTTTCGCTGACTTTTTTGTTAAATGAGATTAATCTATCTGATTCAGGTTATTGGATATGGGTCGCCACCTTGCGTTATTTATGGATGTTGCCCATGATTATGTTGCTAGGTCGCGTACCACAACTAAAATCCGATTTCAGGCGGGTTTTGACTAGTATGAAAGAGGCACCGAGTTACTGGTTAATTTGGAGCAACGTTTGTTTTGTTCTTTTCTACGTTCCCCTCACCTGGTCAGCGCAGTTCTTACCAGGATGGCTCGTTTCAAGTCTCTGGCAACTCACCATCGTTTTTGGTGTATTGACCACGCCATTGATGACCGTCACAGACAATTCGGGAAATAAGCACCGCCTTAAAATTCCGGGAAACAAAATTAAATGGATGGTCGTCATCTTACTTGGAATTGGCCTCACAACCGTCCAAACCAACGGCTTCAGCCAGGTTACCCCGATGTTTTGGTTTGCCATTGTTGCCATCATTATTGCGGCGGTATGTTATCCACTGGGTAATCGCCAAATCGGTAACCGGTATCCAACCTTCAATGGCTTGGAAAAAGTTTTCGGGATGCTAATTGCCACCTATCCAACCTTCATTGTCCTGAGCATTATCGGGTATTTGAAAGCTGGTTTGCCTAGTCAAGGCACGCTAGTAAGCACGTTCAGTGTAGCGTTGTCGTCCGGTGTTATTGCCACGGTGCTGTTTTTCCAAGCAACAGCCATGGCAGCCCGAAATATGGAAACCTTAGCAACAGTTGAAGCAACGCAATCATTTGAGGTGATTTTCACTGTCTTGTTGGGCTTGGTATTTCTTGGGCACACCTTGCCAAACCATCTCCAGCTAACCGGTTTAGCTATTATGCTCTTCGGTATCACCGGCATCAATTTGGCCGGCAACTGGCGCCTTCGTAAAAGAAACTACTCATAAGTAAAGAACCCGTCAGCAATTTTTACGCTGACGGGTTCTTTTCCTATTTTGTATTATGCGCCTTGCCACTCCTGCTGAATCTTGGCTAACACTTGGAATTGCGTCTCAGTAAATGTTGCGAAATGCTTGGCAATAGCATCATCATCAACAGCAGCTTCAAAATCAACAATTTCATACCATAAAGCATCCGCGGTGTTACCAAGCGCAATTGTCTCCATCTCACCTGTTTCAGTGTGATACCACTGGGCAGAATCGGCACGTGGAAAGTCCATAATACGGAAGTATCCCTTTGTACCAGAAATCGTCACTGCCTTCGGTTGCTTAGCTTGCATTGAGTTAGTAATCGTTGCCATTTCATTATCTTGGTTAACCAACAAGGTCACCGACTGTTCATCCACGCCAGTTTCGAATGGCACCATCGCTGATTTTACAACGTTAGGTGCACTGGTCATAAAGTATAAGGTTGATTGGGTGGCGTATCCACCAATGTCCAACAAGGCCCCACCTGCCAAGTCTGGATTGAAGAAACGATTCGTTGGATCATATGGCTTATGGCTGCCAAAGGTTGTGTTGATCATTTTAATTTGCCCGAGTGCCCCGTTCTCGACCGAATTGCGCAGGCGCTTGAATAGTGGCATATGAACTGGTGTCATAGCTTCCATCAAAACTAGTCCCTTTTCCTCAGCAAGTTTTTGAACAATCGCATACTCTTCGTATGACACCGTAATTGCCTTTTCGGCCAAGACATGCTTACCGTGTTCGAAAGCTTGTTTGATGAATTCAAAATGTGTGTTATGCGGTGTCGCAATATAAACCGCATCAATATTATCATCTGCCAGCAATTCTGCCACTGTGCCATAAGTCGTTGGAATTTGATACTTATCAGCAAACTGCGCCAACTTCTCCTGATTGCGTGCAGTTACTGCAGTTGCTGGATGGTTGTGTGCCAGCAAAGCAGCCGCCATCTCATTGGCAATTGTACCCGTTCCAATAATCCCCCAATTTAACGTCATCATAGTACCCCCATTCATTTATGCCACTAACATATCACAAGAAAAACCGTTGATAAAACAGAAGTTAAAATTCACATAAAATCACTTTTGATTTCTGCCATCGAACAAAAAAAGTGACCAGCAATTGCCAGTCACTTACGTCATCTACGCCTGTCCAGTTTCAGGATTAGCTACCGTCTTCGAATTTTTAGGTACCCTAATCATGAACCAAATGGCCAATGACAAAATTAACAAAATAATGTAAACATACAACACAACAGTCAAATTCCCGCCGGCCAGCGACAAAATAATCGCTCCTGCCAGACTACCAAATCCGAACCCTTGATAAATTAACGCGTAATTCTGACTGTGATTTTTCAAACCAAAGTAATCCCCAACCAACGATGGGAACACTGTAATTGTGCCACCAAAAAAGAAACCAACCATCATCATCATGCCATAAAAGACCGGTGCAGCCAGATGCTGACTCAACGTCAAGACCAATACCGCAACCAACGTCGCACTATAAGTTAAAATCAGCATCGGTTTGCGACCGAATCGGTCAGACAGTGACCCGATCACAAATCGACCAAACGTATTGGCAATAGCAATCAATGCCACAACCGTCGTCGCACGTTCAATTGATAGACCGGCCAAGTTAGTCCCAAGGTTGGCCGCAATTCCCGTTAAGTACACGCTCAATGAAATCGTAAACAAGGCCACAAACAATAGGTATGCCTGTGGTGTGCGCAACATTTCTAACGTTGTGAATTGATGCTTGGCCGTTGTATTAGCCGTTTGGGTTTCTGGTGCATCACGCAAGAATAGTGACCCAACTAAAATTAAAATCGTCACCAACGTCCCCCAGCCCATCAGCGCACGAGGCAAATTGTTCACGAGGTCATTCCCTAGCAAAGCTGAATCTACATACTTAAACACAAATGAGCCGAGACCATAAAACGCAATCGAAATCCCTGAAATAAAGCCCGTTTTCTCAGGGAACCACTTAATCGCGTTTGATAAAGTTGCCATATAGGCGATTCCGTCAGCCGCGCCAAGGGTGACGCCAGCGAATATGTAGTATAGCCATAATTGCGATGGTGAATCAAGTCGCGACACAATAAATGCCGAAAGTCCAAACACTAGTCCAGCAGCAACCGTCACACGGCGAATGCCAAATCGTTTGACCAGTTTACCGACAAAAATTGTTGATAAAGCCAGCGTTAGCGAGCCAATTGAAAATATCAATGACACCGAACCAAGGTGTGGTTGCACAGCAGCAACGTTTCCTTGCTTGTCGAGTGACAACTCCCCAAACATTTTCAAAATCGGTGTATTAAATATGGACCATGCATAAAATGTTCCAACTCCTAATTGCACCAGCGCGGTCCCAAAAATAACTAACCAGCGGTTATATCCCCCTGATTTTACCTGCCCCGTCATAACGCCCTCCTAAATGTAAGCGCTTTCTCTCTGTTATTCTATTCTATCACCCACTTACTAAATGTGTATATGTTTGGCATATTTTTTGTGCCAGAAACGACAAAAAAACAGCGTGACCACTGTATTTCACGCTGTTTTTACTTTTGTTTAATTCGCAATTATTGATTGTCTGGTACTTTAAGTAGGCCGTAAATAATGCCTGCCACAACTGCACCAATCGCTACAAAGAGTAGATATAGGAATGGTGAGTTCGTCAAGGCGACCACAAAGATACCACCGTGTGGGGCAAGCAACTTAATGCCTGCCAAACCAACTAATCCACCCGCCAACGCTGATCCAGCCACGAAGCTTGGAATAGCACGTGCTGGGTCTGCGGCTGCAAATGGGATGGCCCCTTCAGTGATAAAACTTAGTCCCATCACAATATTGGTCAAGCCTGCTTCGCGATTCTTTTGACTAAACTTACGCTTGAACAATAGCGTTGCCACGAAAATTGCCAACGGTGGCACCATACCGCCAGCCATGACAGCAGCCATCACGGTTGAGCCACCAGATGCAACACTCGCAGCTAATGTTCCAGTTCCAAAGACATACGCGGCCTTGTTAACAGGTCCACCCATATCAATCGCTTCCATCCCGCCAAGCAAAGCCCCAAGCAAAATAGCATTGGTCCCGTTCAAACCAGACAGGAAGCCGTTCAAACCACTATTAATGGCTGACATCGGAATGTTCACTAGGAGCATCAAGAATCCGGTCACAAGTACCCCAAACACTGGGAAGAAGAGAATTGATTTAATTCCATCCAATGCCTTTGGCAAACCAGCAAATAGACGCTTCATAACCAACATCACGCCACCGGCCAAGAATCCACCGACCAAAGCACCCAAGAATCCTGATGGCACTGGTTGATGACTCGTATCTAATCCAACATTGAAAATACTGTATCCATTGGCTGCAAGCGCACCCGCGACAAACCCGGCTACTAAACCGGGCTTTTCAGCGATTGAATATGCAATGTACCCTGCCAAAACTGGCAACATAAAATTGAATGCCGTATTTCCAATTTGTTTGAAGAATGCGGCGGCTGGATGGTAGGTTCCAAGTTGTGACAAAGCATCATGTGGTACGCCTAGACTCTGGTCAATTAGGAAGGCCAACGCAATCGCAATTCCACCACCGATAACGAATGGCAACATGCTCGAGACACCACTCATCAAATGACGATAAAAGGCTTTCCCTAATGACATCTTTTCATCACTCACACTTGAAGAAGCCGTCTCTGATGTTTCGTAAATTGGGGCATCCCCAGATAAAGCCTTATCAATCAAGGCCTCAGGATGGCGAATCCCTTCAGCAACTGGCACATTGACCAAAGGCTTATTAGCAAAACGGGCCATTTCAACCTTTTTGTCAGCCGCGATGATAACACCTGCCGCCTCAGCGATATCTTGATCATTTAACTTGTTGCCAACACCACTAGCACCGTTAGTTTCGACCTTAATACGAACTCCCATCGCAACAGCTTGCTTTTTTAGTGCTTCCTCGGCCATGTAAGTGTGGGCGATTCCAGTCGTACATGCTGTCACGGCTACTAACAACGGTGCATTTTGATTAACGCCTGCGATATCTGCGCCAATTTCTTCCGGTGCTGATTCATCAAACAAGTCACGGACATCAGCTGGGGTCGTTGCCCGCATCAGCTGATCTGTGAACCCATCCTGTAACAAAAACCGTGATAAATTAGCCAGCGCCTCTAGATGGGTATTACTGGCGGTGTCCGGTACAGCAATCATAAAGATTAAATGAACTGGTTGGCCGTCCAAAGCGTCGTAATCAACCCCAGCTGCTGACCTGGCAAATACAATCGTCGGCTTAAGAACCGTGGCGTTCTTCGCGTGCGGAATCCCAATACCGTCACCTAACCCCGTCGATGTCTGTGCCTCGCGCGCCAAAATCCCCTCTAAAAACTCATTTTCATTTGAAATACGACCAGTCCGTTTCAAACCGGCAATCATTTCCCGAAAGGCTCCCACCTTATCTGTTGCTCGCAAATCCAAAATCATGGTTTCGGCTGCTAGCAAATCATTAATGCGCATGATTACTCCCCCATAATCAATTAAATTTCAACTACTTCAACATTATTCTGAATCTCTTTAATTTTCGCCGGCGTGGCAATATCGTCGCTGAACGTCGTGGCTGTTGCACTAGCGACCCCTAACGAGAACGCAGCGACCACATCCGCAGATGTTGGCCACGATGCAACGAATCCCCCAATCATTGAATCACCAGCCCCAACTGAATTCTTGACTTGTCCGACGATTGGGCGGGCAAAATACGTATGCTCAGCTGTGAATAACAAAGCCCCGTCTCCTCCCAACGAAATAATGGCATTTTGGGCACCGGCATCAATCAACTTGCGACCCGCGGCTTGTAAACTAGGCATACTAGTATCTGCCAGATTAAACAGTGCCTGCACTTCGTCTCGATTGGGTTTAACTAATATTGGCTTTGCCGGCAAAGCGCGTTGCAAGTCATCACCAGTTGTATCGATTACAAATCGTGCCTGTTTCTCAAGTACCAGCGCAATCAATTCATCGTACGCTCCGGCTGGCAAGCTACTAGGTGCACTACCAGAAAATATAACGATATCTGCCGGCGTTAACTGATGAAAAACTTGTTTAAAGCCTTCCCATTCTGCCATTGTGACCACCGGTCCAGGTGCATTGATTTCTGTCTCAGACTGCCCTTTCAGTTTCACGTTAATGCGCGTGGTATCTGCAATTGGCGTAAATTTAGTTTTCAGACCAAGACCATCTAAAGTACGACTTATAAATTCGCCGGTGTAGCCGCCCAAGAAACCTAACGCCGTGGCTTCAACCCCGTTAGCCATCAATATCCGACTAACATTAATGCCTTTCCCACCTGGATAAGCAATCGCTTTTCCTGCACGATTCGTCATACCGCTTTGGTAGTTGGCTACCTCCATAACATAATCAATGGATGGATTTAAAGTGACTGTATATATCATGATTCTCCCCCTACGATGATATCGGTTTTTGACTGATAGGCCGGAGCGGATGCTAACGACTTATCGGTAATCAAAGTAATATCAGCTAAATCACTCACCTTGGCAAAAGCGACGCGATCAAACTTGCTATTATCTGCTAATACAAAGACTTTATTCGACCGGTTAATCACCAACTTTTTGATAGTCGCCTCTTCTAAATCCGGTGTCATGATTCCCATGTCAGTATTCACGGCATCAGCACCCAGAAAACTGACATCAAAGGCCAGTTGACCTAATTGCTCGGCAGCTGTCGCGCCAATCGTTGCATTCGTTGACAATTTAACTTGGCCACCAATGATAATCACTGGCACCATCAAATCTGCTAATTGCGATGCGTGGTGGACTGAATTTGTAACGACCTGAGGTGCGGGTTGCAAATTACCTAATAATGCAATCATGGCGCCCGTGGTTGACCCAGCATCCAAATAGATTGTTTCACCACCATGCAACTCTCGCATCGCCGTCCTTGCAATGACTTGCTTCGCCGATAGGTTCATTTCATTCTTCTGGCTTAACAACGCTTCATGTTGGAGTGTCTGTTGTTGTTTGGTTAGTTCCACCCCACCATGAATTCGTTGTACCTCACCAGACTCGGCTAACTGATCCAAATCACGTCGTAATGTTGATACTGAAACCAACATTAATTGTTGCAATTCTTGTATCGAAATCCGCCCCCGTTTATTCAACAGTGCCAGAATCTTGTCATGTCTTTCCGAAATCATCATGTTTTAATTACCCGTTATAAAATGTAAGCGCTTCCTTTTCAGCTGTAACTATAGTGTTATTTGGTTCGTTTTGCAACGTTTTTCATGCAAAAACATTCATTCACAATCAAAAAAAGAGCTATCCAATCGCTTTGGATAGCTCAAATCAACTTATTTTTATTCCCAGTGAGCCTTATCAAACGTTGCTCTATCACCATGAACATTAAAATGGCCACGTTCTGCAACTACCTTAACTGCTTCACGTAAGTTTTCTGTCACATCTTGAACTTGTGAAACATCCATCAAGAAGTCAACTAGTTCATCGTCCCAAACCAGTCGTGGGTCAGCACCAAACTGCAACCAAACACTGTCACTAGTCTCGTCATCCCAGTCACTCGCCCCGTGGTACGGACGATCGTCAACCAAGATGCCGCCACCATAATGGGCGACACTTTTATCGTGTGCCATTATAACGCGTTTGTACAAAGGACTATCTTCACCCACACCAAAATAGTGTTGTAACCAAATGAGTTTATCTTGCCACGCACTTGGATTATGCCAAGGCGCGGTTGATAGAATGTAAATCTCATACTCATTAGCCAGGCGATTAACAGCTTCAATCGCCCCTGGAATTGGTGGCAAATCTCGAAAAATGCCTGGAATTTGATCCGGCTTAACGACTGACTCTTTGCTCATATCAATCTGATTTAACACAGACAACGTGTCGACAAGCACATTATCCATGTCAAGAAATAGTTTAGGTTGCGTCATTTTTCACTCCATAATCGTTGATAAAGAAAGCGCATACATTTATTTAGGTAACTTTAGTATATCAACAAATAACACGTTGTCCACCAGATATAATATCTGCAAACAAAAAGGCAACCGACTTCATCAACGTGAAATCAGTTGCCTCGATAATACTCAAAACTATTTACTTATCGAACTTTTCCTTGATGTCATCAACAACATCGCTGGCTGCGTCCTTTGCATCGGCCAACTTGTCCTTGGCCTTACCAAGCAACCCTTGTGCCTTACCTTCAGTCTCCCGAAGATCGTCACCAGTTACCTTACCTTCAACTTCTTTCGCCTTACCGACTACTTCATCCTTCAATCCATCAAGCTTATCATCCAAAGCCATATCAAATTCCCCCTTTTGTCATTTAATATGATGTTACAAGTTGATAATATCTGCCTACTAATATAAAGTCAACTATTTCGGATTGTCAAAATTGTCGTGATTACGAATAATTCACGTCGCCATTCTGCCCCTCAATTCGACGTATCTAATAACTATTTGTCACTCTTTCTATCAATTGTAACTAGAATAATCGCAATTGCGATAATAACCATTTTAATAATTGAAATCACAATATGATTGTCCGTAATTGTTGACCATGGAATCAAAAATTCCATAATTGCCGACACAAGGATAACCGTTAGTACTACTGTTAAAGTTTGTTTCTTACTCATATATTTGCCACCCATACGCTGTTACTTTTCGCATTGCGAAATTACAAAATAACCTACGTACACAAATGCAACAATTGTCTGATCTAGATGTCACACAGAATTTGATATTCAAGTCAAAAAATATATACTTCCTGTCTAAAAGCAACTTCTTCAGTTTAAATCTTTAAATACCTCAAATTTAGCCTTGTATTTATTCGTCTCTGCATCATTTCCAAGGTGTTCATAACAACTCATAATAAGCAGTGCGTATTCTGGCAACATAAAGTAAGATTCAATTTCCATCACCCGATTGAAACTTTGTATCAGTACTTTCAACGCATCCTGGTACCGCTCATCTAAAAACAATGCGTACCCGTATTGATAACCAACCACATTAGCATTCTCACGATTACTCTGAATAATCGGTGCAGCGTTTTGCGCAAGATCAAAATACTGGTATGCGGTTTTCATGTTTCCTAATTTAGCTTCAACAACGCCCAACGCATTCACAATCAGCATCTCAATTTCTGACTGTGGCACCTTATTTGTTGCATGCGAACTATACATAGTCGCCATTTTCAAATATTGCTTCGCAGATATGGCATCTTGGCTCAGCTGATACACGCCACAACCATAGTAATAATAGTAAATCTGATAGTCTTCATCCGAAGACAAGTCATCGATTACTGCAGGCTGATCCATAAATTCAATCATTTCAGCGTAGCGATGTTTTTTACAAAAGGTGAATATTTGTCTGCTTAAATTTCTACTTCCCATCTTTAATTCTTCCTTCAAAAAGGAGTCATCCAGCGAAATATTTAATCGTCCACATAGTTGCATAAAAAGGACGGCATTTGGAATATAGTCTCCTCGTTCAATACTGCTTACCATGGGTTGCGAGCATATCCCGCTTGCCAAATCGAGTTGCGAAATGGATAATTTTTTCCTGGCTTCTTTGACTAAAGCGCCTATTCTAACTCCAATATCAGTTTCATACATCGCCATAATCCCCCCGAAAGCAGCGCACTGCGAAAATTTAAGCATTCAACGTATTTTACACCCTACCTACTCGAATGAAATCACGTTTCTGCCACGGCTATGCGAATTTTTTTGATAGTTAATTGCTTCAGAAATTTTATTTACTGAAAAATCTTGATTTACAAAAACACGTAACGTCTTTTGTGCTATCATATCAAAAATCAAAGAATACTCCTTAGGAAATATCGGTTCACTGACAAACATAGGCCCAACCATATCTTGAATTGCAACACTTATAATTTGAAACGACCGCCCGCTATAATACGTCACTAAATCTCTATTGCCAGCAATATCTACAACTAGCGTATCTT
>USIU01000023.1 GCA_900554745.1 uncultured Leuconostoc sp. | reverse complement strand
CACCAGCCCCGGCGAGTAAGGCCTCTTGCTCAGCTGGCAAAGTATATGGCTTTTGCGCCAAAATCTGATCAAATAAGTGTTGGTAAGGTTGTAACCCAGCCGTCTTCAAATAATTTGACAACGTTTCTTCTGGTATATTCAACACTTCAGGTTGGAAGTAAGCCGTTGCTTCGCTGACTTCTGACCAAAGTGCTTGCGCACGGCTATTAAACGCCGCATACTTTTGATTCGTGGTATCTTGATCATAAATCTGGTGCGCATAAACATAGATTTTTTCTAATTGACGCTCCAATGCCAGATCCGCTTCCAAGGCTGCCTGCAACGTTTGGGCTGAATCTCCGACGTGCCCCACAAATTGTTGCAATGCTTGTGCCCCTTGATGGACAGCATCATAAGCTGTTTCCCATTCGTCATCGGTTGCAAAAATTGACGTTAAATCCCAAGTTAGCGCTTCAGGGACTTCATCACGTTGTAATTGTGCCATTTTGATTCCTCGTTAGAGTCGCCTATTTTTGATTGGCTGACCCCAACATTCCCTTCTTAAAATATCATACTTTATTTTATCACTATTTTCTCACTTGGCCTAATTTTTGTGACAATGACCCATACCACACCGGTAATTTGGTCACTAAGAAATAGGCCTCACGTTGCACAATAAAGTGCTGCTTCACCATCTCCTGTAACAACGCCATCACTTGTTCCTGTTGAAAATCACGTCGCCCTAAAACATACGGCTGCAATTTGGCGATCATCATTTCTTGATGAAAAACATGGCCAACGCCCACTTTTTCTAATAATAACAACCCCTGTAAACGCCATTGCCAATTACTAATGGTCAGGCCAAAGGTTTGGCCCAAGTGAATCCAGTGTGGCGCATGCAGTAGTAAGCGCTTTTTTAAATATAAATACGTGACCAAACGCTGATCCACACGTTTTTGCGCCACGAGCTGTTGTAGTTTATAGATTTGTTGTCTCAAATCAACCCGACGCGTTTGCGACTTTGGCACTACCGTCAACAACTGTGTACTCACCCGTTCACTGTAAGTCACCCGACTAAAGTCAGTCTTTTCAAAGTGCGCGCGATGATAAAATTTTTGCGTATCTGGCAAATAAAAACGCAAACAACGGTCGGCTAAAAATTTGATAATGGTGCGTTGCGCCATTTTAGCCTGATAGTAGGTTGCCCCCAAAATCCAAATCACAGTAATGTGTTGCTGACGGTACCCAGCGTTCCGCTCATCTAAACGTTGTTGCGAAATTGGACTGCATTGATATTCAATGGCAATCCGCTGATGCGCGCGGGTGATTAAAATATCTGGGCGTTGGTTAATTGCTGGAATGCCGGCCTCTAAGGTTACTTGTCCAAATTTTTGACAGTAAGTGGCCAATTGTAATTTCCCAGCGAGATGTTGCGGGGTTTCGTTATCTGCGAAAGTATGACATGGCGCGCCGGCGCGGTGGGCAAAATAAGGTTGCTTAATCTCGCCATGGCGTAAAGCGACCGGCGCCAAACAACCAGGACAGTAAAACTCACCGGCGGCAACCGCAATGTTGGCTGATACATACCTGCCTTGCTGATCTCGTGCGATAAACATAAAAAACACCTCCTATTCATCATACGAATAGGCGGTGTGTCCGTCATGCTTATTTGCTAGTCATCCGTTTTTCAACCCAGCGACTAAACCACGTCAACAGGGTAATCAAAATGAGGTAAATGACCCCGATGATGGCCCAAACTCGAAAACCTTGCGAGTTGCGCGCCACAATCAAAGAGCCCGTCTGTGTCAATTCAAGGAGCCCAATTGCTGATAAAATTGACGTATCTTTTAAGGTAATAATGAATTGGTTAATAAAACTAGGTACCATAATGCGTAAGCCCTGCGGCATAACCACCCGCCGCATGGCTTGGCTATATGACAAGCCCAAAGAACGCGCGGCTTCCATTTGCCCACGGTTCACAGCTTCAAAGCCGCCACGGACAAACGCGCCCGTATAGGCACCTTCATTTAAGATCAAGGTGATAATCCCTGCTGTAAAAGCTGGGATTTTAACTCCGGTTAAACCAGGCAATCCAATATAGATAAAGAAGGCTAATACCATCAAAGGCAAGCCACGGAAAATGTAGATAATCGTGGTTGAAATACCACGTACCCAGCCAAATTGGCTCACGCCCATGACACCAAGCAAAATTCCCCAGATTGAGGCAAAGATAATGGCGATAACTGTCAAAATAATGGTTTGCCACAACCCATTAAGCAGTGCTGTTTTATTGGCACGTAAAATGCCCAGAACAGTACTGTTATCCGTCTTGGTACCCGAGAAGGTGGCTTGGCGGGCACCTAAATACTTCGCCACGATTTTATCATACGTGCCATCTTTTTTGATGGCAGCAAAACCCTGGTTAAAGGCTGCTAAAAGTGCTTTATTCTGACCTTTTTCAACTGCGAAACCATAAGACCCCGCGTTACCAGGTTGATCGGGATTCATGACCTTTAAGGCCATCCCATTTTTAATCGCATATTGAATCACCGGCATATCTTCAAAGGTAGCCGCTGAGTTCCCCACTGCCACATCATTATACATGGTATCCGTGTCATTAAAATACTTGACCTTGAAACCATATTTTTTCTGTAAAGATAACCCATATTCAGAGGCGGCGGTCCCTGTTTTCAAAGCGACTGTTTGCCCCTTTAAATCTTCGAGCGACTTAATTTTGCTACCTTTTTTGACAATCCAAGCGACCCCAGTTTTGTAATACGGCGTTGAAAAATCATAAACTTGGCGCCGTTCTGGCGTAATAGACATACCGGCAATAATTCCGTCAGCTTGTCCGTTTGAGACCAGTTGCGCCGCAGAATTGAAGCTCATGGGCTTCATAGTATAAGTAAACCCTTCTCGTTCGGCAATGGCTTTCATCATGTCTTGTTCAATGCCGACATAACGATTGTCTTTATCTTGAAAAGTAAACGGCGCATACGTAGCATCCGTTGTAATGGTGTAGTGTGGTTTGTCAGCTGACGCCGTGGGTGTTAGCAGCACAAACAACACGACAGTTGCCAATCCCAAAATGTATTTCTTAAACATGGTCATCAAAATTCTCTTCCTACATTGCAAAAAAGTCGACCAAACGGTCGGCTTTTTCAATCGTTCGCTGCACGACAAGCTAAGCGCTAGGTCGCAAAACCGATTAGGCCTGCATCACCTTACTCAAAAATTCTTGCAAACGTGCATTTTTAGGTGCATTAAAGACTTCTTCTGGCGTGCCAGATTCTTGAATCTTCCCTGATTCAAAGAAAACAACGCGATCAGCGACTTGCTTGGCAAAGCCCATTTCGTGTGTCACGATGATCATCGTCATTCCAGAATCGGCCAAGTTTTTCATGACATTCAACACATCGCCAACCATTTCTGGATCTAAGGCTGATGTTGGTTCGTCAAACAGCATAATATCTGGTGACATCGCCAGCGCACGGGCAATAGCAATACGTTGCTTTTGCCCACCAGACAATGAATTAACGGACATATCCGCTTTATCACTCAACCCAACGGTTGCTAGTAATTCCCGGGCTTTCTTCTCGGCAGCTGCCTTGTCTAACTTGCCTAATTCAACTGGTGCCAACATGATATTTTCAAGGACGGTGTAATTATTAAAGAGGTTAAAGTTTTGGAAAACCATCCCAATATTTTCACGTACTTTGTTAATATCTGTTGACTTATCTGAAATATTAAACCCATCCACAATGATTGTACCGTTATCAGGTGTTTCTAACTGGTTTAACATCCGTAAAAATGTTGACTTACCTGAGCCTGAAGGCCCAATCATCACGACCACTTCGTTTTCAGAAACGTCCAATGAAATATCACGCAAGACATGGTTATCACCATATGACTTGTTCACATTTTCAACATGGACTTTTACTTTTGTTTGCGCATCACTCATGCGTGAATCCTCTTTTCTACCCAATTACTCAACCATGTGAGCAACGTAATCACAATTAAGTATATCACAGCGACAATGGCCCAAACGCGGAATCCTTGAGAATTACGCGACACAATTAAGCTACCTGTTTGTGTCAATTCCAAGATACCAATGGCTGACAAAATTGATGTATCCTTCAAAGTAATAATAAATTGGTTAATAAAACTTGGGATCATAATCCGAATCCCTTGTGGCATAATCACACGGCGCATCGCACGGCTATAGGGCAAGCCCAACGAACGTGCAGCTTCCATTTGACCACGATCAACTGCTTCAAAGCCACCACGGACAAAGGCCCCTGTATAAGCCCCTTCATTTAAGACCAAAGTCAAAATTCCTGCCGTCACGGCTGGAATCTTCATGCCAATGACCCCTGGTAAACCAATATAAATGAAGAAGGCCAAGACCATCAATGGCAAACCACGGAAAATATAAATAATCGTACTTGAAATACCACGGACAAAGACGTTTTGACTCACGCCCATGACACCCAAAATAATCCCCCAAATTGAGGCAAAGACAATTCCAAAGACCGTCAACACAATGGTTTCCCAAAGACCTTGTAGGAAGGCCATCTTATTAGCCTTTAAAATACCCCAAACGGTGTTGTTATCTTTCTTGCTCCCCGTAAAGGTTGCCGCACTAGCCCCTAAATACTTGGCCACAATTTTATCATATGTGCCGTCTTCTTTAATGGCTGCAAAGCCCTTATTGAAGTCAGCCAGCAACTGCGCATTCTTACCTTTTTTAACGGCAAAACCATACCAACCCGCTTGAATTGGTGACTTCGGGTTCATCACCTTTAAGGCTGTGCCATTTTTAACCGCGTATTGAATGACCGGCAAATCACCGAAAGTGGCTTGCGAGTTGTCATTGATCACATCATTGTAAAGCGTGTCTGAATCATTAAAATAGACGACTTTAAAACCATACTTCTTTTGGATTGACAAGGCATAATCTGCACCAGACGTCCCGGTCTTAATCGCAACGGTTTTTCCCTTCAAATCCTTTAAGGACTTAATATTAGACCCTTTTTTAACGGCCCAACCAATTCCAGAACGGTAATAAGGCGTCCCAAAGTCAAAGACGTTCTTACGTTCATCAGTGATAGACATCCCCGCCATCACCGCATCCGCTTGATCGGAGGCTACAGACTGCGTCGCTGAATTAAAGCTCATCGGCTTCAACGTGTACGTAAACCCTTCGCGCTCAGCGATCGTTTTCAAGATTTCTTGATCAATACCAGTGTATTGTCCGTGTTTATCTTGGAAATCAAACGGTGGATAAGTCGCATCCGTTGTAATCACATAATTCGGCTTCTCAGCAGCATGTGCGTCTAGCCCAAAACCGACAAACGATAGCACCGCTATCGCGACAATTAACAAATATTTTTTCATCTTTTCCATAATATGTTTATTCTATCAAAGTCCCATAGCGTCTCGTCATGTCATGTTAGTTTATATGACATGATTATCACATCGTTTATATTTTTAATGCAGGCGACCTCGGCGACGATCTGTTCGTGCAATGACGACCGCAACATTCACAACAAACAAAAAGCCCCAGCAGATGCTTTGAGCTTGTGCGTATGTCCTAGATTAAGGATGCACTGGGACCTTAATATCACCAGCAATAATCTTCTTTTGTGCGGCTTCAACTGCTGACCAAACTTCTGGTGAAGCAGAATCCTTTGCTAAGCCAACACCCTTTTCTTTCAAACCATAAGTGATCGTCTTACCACCAGGGAACTTGCCTTCACGACCTTGGTTCGTCAATGATTCAACGGCGTTGTCTACGCGCTTCACAGCAGAAACCAACGTGAAGTTTGACTTCTTGTTATCCTTGTCCGTGTATTCCCCATCACGCTTTTGATCCATATCAACACCGATGACCCAAACCTTCTTGTCTGAGTCAGCAGCCAACTTTTGGTCAGTTGCCTTAGCTTCAGCAAAGACACCTGAACCAGTACCACCAGCGGCTTGGAAGATCACGTCAGCACCACCAGCAATCATTGAGGCAGCAATCGTCTTACCCTTTGCGGCATCTGTAAATGAATCGGCGTATTGAGTCAAAACCTTAATATCAGGATTTGTGGCCTTAACACCAGCAATAAAGCCAGCTTCAAATGTATCGATAATATCACCATGCACACCACCGATGAACCCAACTGTATTTGACTTTGTCTGCTTAGCGGCAGCCACACCAGCCAAATAAGATGATTGTTCTGACTTAAACATCAACGATGCGACGTTTTTATCTGGTACAACAGCATCAATAATGGCAAAACTTGTCTTAGGGTTTGCCTTAGCGACTGTATTCATAGCTGGTGCTGCGGCGAAACCAACACCGTAAACTAACTTGTAACCGCCTTTAACGGCTGTTTGCAAGTTGGTTTTAATATCAGAAGAGTCAGAACTTTGGAAATAGTTATAACCCTTTGTTCCTTGCTTCAAGTTGTTAGCTTTACCATAAGCCTTCAAACCATTCCAAGCTGATTGGTTGAATGAACGATCATCCACACCACCACCATCTGTTACCAATGCGGCCGTGTAGTTATCCTTACCTGAAGTTGATGATCCACTACGTGTTGCTGCGTAGATACCGCCACCAATGACGGCGACTGCAAGAATTCCAATACCAATTTGTGATGAGCGTTGCATAATATTACCACGTGTGACCACAGACGGCCACACATCTCCTCTAAATATTTAATACCCTTATTATCCAACTTTTATCTGATAGAACCATGAAAAAAAGATTAAAAACGCACTTTATAACCGAACAATATATTTTATTTTTATTTTACGTTCGTGTTTTATAACTTACACAGAAAAAAAGTTCGGTTTTTGGTAAAATAGAGCCATGACAAATTTTATTACCCAAACAATCGAACCTTGGATGCCACCTGGTGCCTTAAAAGCCAAAGCTGACTACGCCACTATTGCACAAACATTTGGCTGGACACGCTTACCGCTGTATCGTTATAACGATACACGTTTTGATCAGGCAACACTCATGGCCCATATTCAAGATTGGTTAGCGCCGGTCAAAGCCAATGATCTGGTGGTCCATCAATTTCCCACCTACATGAGTGCGCAATTTGAACAGTTATTTGTCGCCACGTTGCAGGCAAGACAAGTCCAATGCGCACTAGTCATTCATGACATTGAGCCTTTACGGCTCAATAAGTTGGCCCCGTGGGAATTTGATGTTCTCAAGCAATATGATACGCTCGTTGTCCATTCCCAAGCCATGCGGCAACGCTTACAAGCCGCCGGGATTATGACACGTTACGTGATTCAACCCTTGTTTGACTATTTGGGGGTCAGCGGCACACCGGCGCGTTTTAGCACACGAATCAATTTTGCCGGGACTTTTCAAAAATCACCATGGCTCCAAACTTATCGCGCAACACCCATTACCCTGTTTGGGGCCAAACCTAAAAAATGGCGGACTGTTGATTTCCCAGACAATATCACCTACCAAGGTAATTTTGATCCCGATGAGCTGATCAACCAGTTCACCGCAGGTTTCGGTCTGATTTGGGATGATGACTTTGACGATAAAACCTACCAGACTTATACCAAATACAATGCCCCCCACAAAGCCAGTCTTTATTTACGCGCTGGCTTACCCTTGGTTGCTTGGTCAGAAAGTGCCATTGGGCAACTGATTACAACCCAAAATCTCGGCTTCACCATCGACCACTTATCGGATCTCGCCGATCGCTTGGCTCTGGTCACCGCCACCGACTTTGCAAACTGGCAAACAAACGGGGCAGTTATTGCCGAAAAACTTCGGCAAGGGCTGTATACCAAAGCCACTTTAACAGCATTAACGATATAAAAAAACGGTTGCCATCTTGGCAACCGTTTTTGATTAAGGTAATAACCGGAATCGAACCGGCGATGACGGTTTTGCAGACCGTTGCCTTACCACTTGGCCATATTACCATCATAGACGTTGTTGATACCACTCCTATCAGCTGACCGAGCAGCTGCGTTTTTTGAAACACAACAACGTTTATTATTATAGGTCAAAATCACTAAAATTACAAATGATTTGTTACTTTACATCGTCTTCAACGACTTGACCAGCCACAACTTGAATATTGGGTGCGACTGACCCATCCGCTAGCCAAACTGGTGTTTTGGTTTTGGGATCCCACCAGCCTTGAACACCCGGTCGCGCATCCAATACTAAATCAGTCCCGTAAGGTAGGTCTAAAATATGCCGCAAACTCGGTTCGATGGCTAAGGCCGTCTCAATCACCAACGGCATAAAGTTAGCTGGATCAGCGTTCCACGCTTCAGAATCGTTGTCAGCAAATAAAAACCAGCCGGAATCTTGCGGGGTGGTTGGGGCTAACTCGCGATAAACCCAGCGCAGTTGCCCTGAGCCATCAATCAGATGTTTAGATGCTAAAACAACTGCTTCGGGTTGATGAAATACTGATTGCATAACTATTCCTCTTTGAAATTACTGCAACTATTATACCGTAAAACCGCTTAACCGCAAAACTTAACGCTTTAACCCAACTTATTTTCAAGCAAAATTTGTTGCATGGCTTGTTCCATTTCCGGGGTGCGCTGCCACTCTTCCCAACCGTCATATTCTAGCGGTAACAGTTCATAATGCGTATTAATATAGTGTTCGAGCGCTTCGACACTCGCTGAGCGGGCAATGTTCATTTTAAGAATGCGAACCCGCTGGATGTAACCATGTTCTGCCGCATACTCAGCACGCCCATTATGCATAATATTGCCCAGTTCAAAATAAACTGAACCATCAAGACGCGTAATTTCTTCAATTAAATTAAATGTTTCATTCATCATGTTTCATGCCTACTTTTTGCTGTTGCATCGCCGTTCGTACGACGAGCCAACTTGCAATCCAAATACTTAATAAAATGCCTAACATGCCAAGTAACATCGTCACAACTTCTGCCATCAAGAGTTTGGCATTAAAAAACATCGCCAACGGATACCTTAACCGGACAAACCAAATAATAAGCGGCAAATTGGCCCCTAAAACGCCAAAAAATAAGGTATTAATCGCCGTTCCTAAAATTTGGCCGCCGATAATCCGAGCTTGCCCGTATAAACCAGTTGCTGACATATCCGGTGTTCGTTCCACCACTTCAGCTAAATCTGCTACAATCGCCATGGCCGCTTCAGCTACCGCCCCAAGTACTGAGATAACCATTACCGCCATGGCAATGTGACTAAAGGAGAGCCCCACCGTCATCGACAAGCCTTCCAATTCTTCCGAATTTTCAGTCGTAAACCCTTGAAATTGACCAAAGTATTGCATGAAACTGGCCAGTAGCATTAAAATCGCCACCACAATGACACTCGTTTTAAACGCTACATTGGTCACTGCCATGTCATCCGCGCCTAAATAAATGGCAATCGCTAAAATAATGAGGCTCGTGACACCAATGACAATATAAGGATTAAACTGCCAATTGATCAAAACAATGAGGACAAATATCGCAAAAAAATTGCAAATAAGGCCAAGAAATGCTTTAACGCCTTGCCCCCGCCCCACAAAAATCATGAGGCCTAATAACACCAGCAACAATGCCCCAATCGCATTCATGCTTGCACCGCCTTTCGTGACATCACCCAGCCAACAAGCACACTCGTCACCGGTACGGCTAACACAATCCCAATGCCAGAAACGACCGTTTGTAGAATCCCTAGGTTCATAATCTGATCCATAATGTACGCCCAGTTATTGCCATTCCGCAACATCAAAAAGACCATGGGTAACGTCTCGGCAATAAAAATCATGAACAACACATTAACTAAGGTGCCCATAATATCCCGCCCAACTGACAGACCGGCTTGCCAATAATCACTGAATTGCCGTGACAATTGTTCGCGTCGCATACCAAATTGCATCGCTACGATATCAGCAGCTTCATCCATCACCGCGCCCAACACACCAATCACCGTTTGCGCCATAAAAATTGACTTAGGCAATTGGGTCACATAAGACATCGTCTCAAAATGTACCCCTTTATTATGCGTAAGAACTAATACCGCAAATAAAATGAGCATGGTGAGTGCCGTGGTCACAATTGTGGCTAACAACGTTAGCGTCATTTGCAATGTTTTCCCTAACACTAAAGCCAAACTGGCCATTGCTAAACCTAAAGCTAAGACACTAAAGACTAGGAGCACGTTCGCATTTTTATCATGGATGTCAATATGAACAGCGATACTAAACAGCACAACATTTAATACCAAACTCAATAACAGCCAACTCGTGGCGCGCCAACGACTATATATCACCAGCAGGCCCACAAACAACGTGGCTAAAGCGCCAATCCAAGCATCCCGTTTCAAAGAGAGGATATGTAAGTTACCGCCAACATTTTCTAACAATAATTGATCCCCCACGCGATAACGATTCGTGATGACTTGCGAATTGGCGTACGTATTCGTGAGTTTGGCTGTCTGATGGCGATTCAAAATAGCGACCGTCAGGTTTTGGGTCACCATGGTATCTGTGTTATTGTGCTCATCGGTTGTCGCTTGGGTGACTTTTTCCGTCATTTGGGTAACTTGCCCGACGGGTCCTTGATATAAAAAGGCATCATGCCGCAGAAAAAACCAAACGCCAATAACGGCGAGCAACACGATGCTATATTTTTTGGCTGTTTGTCGTCTCATTACTTTTCTAACCGTCTATTTTTCCCAGTAACCGCAACCAAACGCGTTAAGAACTGAATTCGCTGCATTAACCGAGCCGCTTTACCAGGATCACGATCATCACGGGTTTCCGCCAAATAGGCTGTCAATTCAGCCATATCAAAATTCGAGGTAATAAATGTCGTCAATTCATTTTGCATGCGATATTCTAAAATCACCCCTAAAATATCGTCCCGAATCCACATACTAAGATTTTCAGCGCCAAGATCATCAATGATCAACACCGTGGCTGTTTTGGCTTGGTTCAACAACCGCTCTCGTGCGGCATTATCTTTACCAATGGTATTCTTCAAATCCACCGCAAATGACGGAAAATGCATTAACATCACATCAATGTTATTAGCCGCCAATGCGTTAGCCAATGCGCCCATCAAAT
>USIU01000022.1 GCA_900554745.1 uncultured Leuconostoc sp. | reverse complement strand
GGCATCATCAGCTTGGACTAGTGGGCTAATCTGTCGATGTGAATCCTTATAGTCACGTGCTTCAATCTCAGCCTTTAGGGTTGCCAAATCAACAGTCATCCCCTTCGCTAGATTTTCTTGATAACGACGCTGTGCGCGTTCATCAACACTGGCAACCAAGAAGATTTTGACTTGGGCGTTTGGCAAGACTGTTGTCCCAATATCACGCCCATCCATAATCACGTTATGACTGTTGGCAATTTCACGTTGACGCGCCACAAGGTCGGCGCGAACAGCCGCGTATGATGAGACCAATGACACATTGTTCGTGATTTCCGTTGAGCGAATCGCTTCTGTCACCTCTTGATCATTTAAGAAAACACGCTGTACTGGTGTCCCAGGTTCAAACCGGACTTGAGTCTGAGGTAATAAGGCAACAACCCCTACTTCGTCATCATAGGCAATGCCAGCTAATTTGGCCGCTAATGTGATGGCGCGATACATGGCACCTGTGTCCACATAAACATATTGTAATTGTGTCGCTAAAATCTTAGCAATCGTTGATTTACCAGCTGATGCCGGTCCATCTATTGCTACTTGAAAATTATTTGTCATAGTCTCCTCTAACTTAACGAATATTTAAATCGCGACCAGCGTACTGGGTATAATTTGACACCGTTAGGCCTGGGTTCAAGGCGATCACTTGGTCGGTTGTCATCCCATGGGTCACAGCAAAATTATAAAGCGTTTGGCTCGCACCAAGTACAGCGGTATTGTTGACAGCACTTGATGATGACACTTCAGGTGCGACACTACTTTCGACAGCACTTGATGAAACGCTCTCATCAACTGAGCTCGTCTCATCGCTACTGCTTACGGCAGATTCAGATACAGCAGTATCATCTGAAGCAGCAACGGATGACGATGATGCATCAACAGACGATGCTTTTTTCGACGATGCCGTTTTCTTATGACTCACTGACGACGCAACTTGCTGTTGTGGTGTTTTATGATTTGCCCAGAAACCATAAACTGGTACACTCGATAAAATGAGCAAGCCCAAAATAATCAAGAATACGCGTAAGCCTTTGTGTTCGCTAGACCGTTGACTTGATTTACGCGAAAACTTAGGTTCAATTTTTTGATGCTTTGATCGGGCTGACCGACTCATCTTATTTGGGTCAAAATCGTTCATAATAAAACGACCTCCATCATAATAGTTCACTTAAAAGTTTACCACATAGGAGGTCGTTGATGTCGATAACGTTTCCTTAAGCCACAATTTTATGTCGCAAGGGTTGCAGCACAGCCAGAATCGCAAAACTCACAATCCCCCAAATCACCCCTTGCGCAATATTAAACGGGATCACCATCGCGATAAAATATCGGCCCAAGCCAATCATTTTAGCAATATCAAAATGGGCAAATTTAGCGTAAAGTGGCACTGCAATCAACCAGTTCATCACCACGCCGGCCAACGTTAACCCAATGGTTGCTGCCACAATTGCCAATACAGCTCGGCCAACTTTTTTAGCGTCAAACTGCGGCATGATCCAAAATAAGATGACAGCAAAGACCACGATCGCACCTAAGTTCACCGGTAAGCCGAGGTAGGTGTTCACGCCTTCATTAGCCAAAATCAACTTTAAAAGCGTCCGCAGGATGACAGTCCACAGGGCTGCCGTCAGCCCTATCCAGTAGCCGGCAATCAAAACCGGTACAATTGAAAAGTCTAATTTCAAAAAATCAGCGCCGGGAATCAACGGCAGTTGTGGAAACAACATTAAACCAAACGACATAGCACTTAAAATCGCAATCAGCGTTAAGCGTTGCGTACGTGTGTGTGAAACGGACATTTTTTTGCCTCAAAAAAACTGCACAATTTGTCAGGGTAGCACAAAAAGGCAGTTTTACTTTCTTTTTTAAACTTCTTTATACCCGACTTTACGGTCGGCTCTGGATTTTGACCAGATCAGCTGCTAACGCAGGTCGCGGGCTTACCATGTCTTGCATGTCTCACCGCCGGTTGGGATTTGCACCCGACCCTGAAGTATATTTAATTAAGATTACTTACTAATTGTAACAAAGTAATTGTCACAAAGCAAGGCATTAGCGACGCCGATACATTTTATAGTCTTGATTCTTGAGGCGTTTAACTTCTGCACTGGTTAATTTACGGTATTCCCCAGATTGCAAGCCCGTTAGATCAAAGAAGGCATATTGTTCGCGCGTTAACTTTGCGACTGGCAACCCCACCTTTTGGAGCATATTTTTCACTTGGTGGTTGCGACCTTCATGAATAATGACCCGTACCATACTGGTTTTTTTGTCTTTATCCACCCGCTCAACACTCACGCGCGCTGGTGCAGTTTTTCGACCTTGAATCACGACACCTCGCTTTAAGGGCGCGAGCTTTTCGTCAGTAGCAATTCCCTCGACCTTGGCCATATAAACCTTGTCAACACGTAATTTCGGATGCATCAATTGATTGGCAATCACACCATCATTCGTCAATAGTAAGACACCCGTTGTATCATAATCCAAACGGCCAACGGGATACACACGTTGTGGGACATCTTCTAAGACATCCAGCACCGTCTGACGGCCTTTGTCATCACTATTTGTCGTGACAACACCGCGTGGCTTGTTCATCAAGTAATACACGAGTTTTTCGCGACCTTCAATTGGGGCGCCATCCACTTCAACCGTATCATGTGGCAACACTTTTACCCCTAAAGTCGTGACCGTTTCACCATTGACCTGCACACGTCCTTGTGCGATCAATTCTTCTGCCCCACGCCGTGAAGCAAGTCCTGCTTGCGCAATAACTTTTTGTAAACGTTGTGCTTCTTCAGACATCATTCTTTTCTTCCATTTCTGTCATCTGCGCATCGAATGCGCTGGTAAATAATTCGCCCCCACTATCTGCGACATCAAACGTGTCAAATTCTGGTAACGGTGGGAGTTCGTCGAGTGATTTCAAGCCAAAGTAATCTAAAAATTCAGCTGAAGTCCCATACATAATAGGCCGGCCCGGTTCATCTTTCCGCCCAGACTCAACAATTAACTGACGTAAGAGCAACTTTTGAATCGTCCCTGCTGACTGAACCCCACGAATTTGATCAATTTCAATGCGCGTAATCGGTTGCTTATAGGCAATGATAACCAATGATTCGAGCTGAGCTTGCGATAAGGTCGTCTGAGCTGGCGCTTCAAAGTAACCCTTAACAACTGCGCCAAGTGCCGGTTTGGTGACCAAACGATACAGCCCGTCCGCTTCGCGGATTTCTAAGGCACTGTTGGGATCATCGGCATAGTTGTGAGCGAGTGTTTCAATTAAGTTTAACACCGCCGGCTTATCAAATTGGGTAATACTACAAATCGTTGACAGCGCCATGCCTTCATCACCAGCGACAAAGAGTAGCGCTTCAATCTGACTCAAATTATTCATGCCCGTCTAAGTTCTCAATTTCTACAAATATTTCTGCTTGTGCATCTGTTTGATGCAAAATCACTTGATCTGCCTTTGCCATTTCCAGCAAAGCAATAAACGTCATGACCAGCGATTCCCGATCATGTAACTGATCAAATAACGACGCAAAAGTGACCATATCACCAACCTGATGCGTGGCAAAGTGGCGACGAATGTTGGTCACAGCCTGTGCCATTGTCATTTTTTCACGCACAACGCGACGGCTAATCGGTTCGTGCTGACGTTTTTTACGTAGTAATTTGGCAAAGGCCAGTTGCAAGTCGACTAACCCAAGGCCTGGTGCTAGCGCCACGTCCAATTCAAAATCTGCTGGCACCGCCATCGGTAAGCGCGCAAATGATTGATGATCGACTTGCTCGCGTTCCCGCAGCTGCGCACTTGCTGCTTGGAACTGCTTGTAGGTCAGCAGTTGCCGCATCAATTCCTCACGTGGATCTTGATACTCATCCAACAACACCTCATCGTCATATGTTTCTGGCGGCAATAGATCAGCTGATTTAATCTGAACTAAAGTCGCTGCCATCACCAAATATTCGGACGCGACATCAAGTTGCATCTCTTGTTGCGTTTGAATGAAGGCAAGATATTGGGCCGTAATCGTCGCAATTGGTAAATCAAAAATATCAAGTTCTGACTTTTTAATTAAATGCAGTAATAAATCTAACGGGCCTTCAAAATCACTTAATTTGATTGTTAAACGCTGCGCTACGATGTTGCTCTTCTCCACTTATTAATTAACTTTTGATTATCTAAAGTCCCCATCAAAAAAGCCGTTGGATTTTGCGTTTGAAAATCAGATAATAGCTCAAAATAGTTCTCAACTGTACGTGCTTCTGGGGTAAACGCAACATGCCGTACCAGCACAATATCATGGTCCAAAAATTCAACACCCAACACGCCTTGTACCCAATTACTACGCTGCCAAATGTAAAGACACCGTGATTCCCGATCATTGTACCAAGCCATTTCAGCCTTTAAGAACGGCAACTCGCGTAAACCAGGTAGCAATGACAAAATACCCATGACGGTTTTTTGATTATCATTTCTAGCCAATGCTAACATACTTTCTCCCTCATTGATGCAGGTTTGCCACTGGTCCCTTAAGCCCGTGGATGGTACTGATCATAAACTTCACTTAGTCGTTTTTTGGAAATATGCGTATAAATCTGAGTCGTTGAAATATCCGCATGACCCAGTAGTTCTTGCACGATCCGTAAGTCAGCACCGTTTTCTAAAATATGCGTGGCAAACGAGTGGCGCAACGTATGGGGCGAAACGTCTTTGTTAATCCCTGCTTCAGCAACCAACTTCTTGATAATCTTCCAGACACCTTGCCGTGTGAGTTGGCCGCCACGATCATTTAAGAAAACGTAAGGTGATGCTTTGCCTTTCAGCAACGCCAAGCGACTACCGGCAAAATAACGTGTCAACCAATCGGCCGCCATCTCACCAATCGGCATAATCCGTTCTTTATCGCCTTTTCCAATGGTTTGAATCAACCCCAGTTGTAAATGCAAGTCACTGAGCTTCAGATTAACTAATTCGCTCACGCGCAACCCCGTGGCATACATCACTTCAAGCAACGTGCGATTGCGAATATCCAATGGCGTTGTTTCTGTTGGCACCGCCAATAAGGCATCAATTTCAGCAACACTCAAAATAGCCGGCAAATGCGTGGCTTTCTTCGGTGGCTTAATATCACGCATCGGATTTGGGAGAACGATTTTTTCTTGTGCCAAATAGCCAAAAAATTTCCGTAACGAGGTCACCATACGGATCACTGAATTATTGGCCTTACCAGCTAAACGCAGCTGATTCAACCAGGCCAAAACCACAACATGGTCTACAGCTGAAAGCGTCAATTTTTCAGCTGTCAAATAAGCCCCAAATTGCGTCAAATCCTGGCGATAACTATTAATGGTATTGTCAGACAAGCCACGTTCTATCCGAATATAGTGCAGATAGTCCGCAATGGCCAAATTAATTGGTTGCGTCATTTTCGGCAATCAGTTGAATCCCGCCATCAACTTGTTCAATCAAACGTGCTTTATAAAGGTGACCTAACGCCCGCTTAAACTGACTTTTACTGAAACCAAATTGACGCTTAATGGCTTCAGGCTTACTTTTATCGTTAAATGGCAAGAAATGATCCGCACGACGTTGTAACTGAAGTAGGAGGAACTGGGCATCTTCATCCATCGTCTTATACGCTAATGGCTTGAGCGACAAATTCAACGTCCCGTCTTCCCGAACACCAATAACGCGTGCTTTCACCACTTCACCTAAGCGTGGTTCATCATTGCGTTGTGAGGGGTGGATAAAGCCCAAATGGTAATCCTCAGTAATAACCAGCGTACCCGCGATTTTATTGCGGTACACCGTGGCTTTCACCGTTTTAGACTTCATTTCTTGTGGCGCGCGACGTGCAACGGCAGCAATAATGTGTTGCTGCGCAAGTTCACCCCAAAGGCGCCCCTTGTTATCTTCTTTCATGGCCAACATTAAGCGGTCACCCTTTTGTGGCCACAAAGTTGTCATCGTTGGTAAGTCATCTAATGACACAACCAAATCTTTATTCGGTAAGCCGATCGCCACAAAGACCCCGAGGTCATGGCGGTTGGCGACAACCGTCCCCCAACCATACACATCTTTTTGTGCGGCCGGTAGTGTTTTGGTAATTTGTAGCTTATGATTTTCATTTTCATAAGCAAAACCAGTCACAAAACCGCCCACTTTAAGGGGCTTTTCAAGTTCTGATTTATCAATTTCATAAGTGTAACCATCAACTTGCGCAAAAAAATACTGGGTATTTTCATCCGTTACTGATGCTTTTACAATTGTCCCAACTGTTGGATTCGTCATGATTTTTCCTCTGACGCGCAACTTCACGCGTTTTTCTTTAATACCCTAGTTTAACACGGATAGCGCATGATAAGCCAACAAAAAAATCGGCCGCAGCCGATGATGCTTGTCTTTTATTGTGCCAAAGTCGTCTTAACAAGGTTAGCGACTACTTTACCATCGGCTTTACCTTTAACTTGCGGTGTCACAACGCCCATGACCTTGCCCATGTCTTTAGGTCCAGTAGCACCAGTTTGTTCAATGGCTGCCGCTACAATGGCAACGATTTCTTCTTCAGTCAATTGCGCTGGTAAATACTTTGCCAAAATCGTTAATTCTGATCGAATACCGGCAGCCAAGTCTTCCCGGCCACCCTTTTCAAATTCTGCCAGTGAATCTTGGCGTTGCTTCACTTCACGTGAGAGCACCGTCAATTCTTCATCTGCTGTCAAGTCATGACCCAAACTAATTTGTTCGTTCATCACCGTTGACTTCACCATGCGAATAACAGATAGTGCTTCCTTGTTCTTATCTTTCATCGCTTGCTTCATGTCAGCGTTCAATGTGTCTAACAGGCTCATATGTCTTCTTCTTTCTTGTTTAGTCTATTGCTATTCTAACATAAAATGCAAAAGAAAAACGCCACCGTAGTGACGTTTCGAACCGATTAACGGCCCTTCTTCTTGTTACGCTTTTGTGCTGCTTCAGCCTTCAATTTACGAGCAACTGAAGGCTTAACATAGAATTCGCGCTTACGGTATTCTTGGAGAGTACCGTCCTTTGAAACACCGCGCTTAAAGCGACGCAATGCATCATCCAAAGATTCGTTCTTACGTACGATGACCTTTGCCATGTGATAACCCTCCTTTCTCGCATTTTATTTCGATTAAACGACATGCTGTAAATACTTATTTATTTTATCAAAACCCAGGCGTGATGTCAACAAATCGTCCGTTAAGATTTTGACTAATCATGTCGTTATTTTGGTAACTGGTAAGCCGTTGCATACAACTGATTCATCACGGTTAACCAATATTGTGGATTCAACCCTTCACCAGTCGCTGCCATTAAGATGTCGCCTGGATCAACTGCCCCACCGTGTTGCCAAATATGCTCACGTCGCCAAGCAAAAATTGGGCTGTAATCACCAGAGGCATAAATCTGGTCAAAGTCCAACGTTTTTTGCATCGTGGCCATGAATTGTGCTGCATACAAATGTCCCAAAGCATAACTTGGGAAGTAGCCAAATGAGCCCCCGGCCCAGTGAATATCTTGCAAAATCCCCGTCAAATCATCTGGTACCGTCAACCCCAAATATTCTTGGTACTTATCACGCCAAAGTTGGGGCAAATCCGCGACCGGCACATTGTCATTAAAGATGGCTTTTTCGATTTCATAACGAATAATAATGTGCAACGGATAAGTCAACGGATCGGCTTCCGTTCGAATCAAGGTCGCTTCCGTTTTAATCCAGCCACGATAAAATGTTTCAAAGGAAATATCATCAAAAGTTGGGGCAAATGTCGCCTGCATTTTAGGATACTCTGCCTGCCAAAAGGCTTTTGAACGCCCGACCATCACCTCATTAAAGAGTGATTGTGATTCATGAATACTCATGCTAATGGGCATCACCGACCGAACATCATCATATTTAGCGGCGACATTTTGTTCAAATAACCCATGCCCGGCTTCGTGGAAAATGCCCAAGACCGCCATTTGGAAATTATGGTCATCCCAGCGCGTCGTAATACGGGCATCATCGCGATTCAAAGCTTCCATAAAGGGATGAATGGTGTCGTCTAGACGCCCTTTATTCATATCGTAGCCTAATCGCTGCACTGCTGCCAAGGCATATTCTCGTTGCTTAGCTTTAGGCACTGCCCGTGATAAAAATGTGCTGTCTGGTGCCGTACCATCCGTGGCAAGACGCTGACGCAAAGCCATAATCCCTGTTTTCAATTCATCAAACACCGCATCTAATTTCGCCACCGATAGCCCGGGTTCATATTGATTCAATAATACATCATAAGGTGTCGCCTCATCTGTTTGCCATAAGGGAATGAACTGCTTCAAATAAGCAATGATTTTTTCAACATAAGGTTGGAAAATCGTATAATCATTAGCTTCACGCGCTTGCGCCCAGTAATCTTGGGCCTCTGATAATGTGCGCTGAAAATCAATATAAGCCTTTTCCGGAATCTTACCGGTAACGTCAAAATCTTTTTGCGCTTTGGCTAACACCAAGCGGCCAAAGTCATCCAGACTGCTGTTATCCGCTGACAACGCGGCAAGTAACTGTTGGCGTTGCGCCCCCGTAGCCACTTGAAACGTCTTTTCGGCCAGATAAGCATCCACATCAGCGCGAAAATGCCCCGCGTCTTTTGGCATCCCAGTCAAGGCATCCCAGCCAGACAGCGCCGAAATTTCTGATAAAAGTGTCTGTTCTTTAATAGAATCTAAAAGTGCTTGTTGTGTCGCCATGAAAACCTCCTTGTATTATCATCATTTTATCATTTATTGATCCAATTTAGAAGTTGATTTTGTATCCGCCATCCGCCAATAAACGAGCAAACTAACGAAAATCACCGCAGCAACATAGACAAAGAATACAGATTCATGATGCGCATTCTTGAGGTAAAGCGCCACATATTCTGCCGTCCCACCAAACACGGCAACGGTTAGACCGTAAGGTAACCCAACGCCTAAAGCACGAATTTCTGTTGGAAACATTTCGGCCTTCACAATCGCATTAATTGCCGTGTAGCCTGTGACAATCACCAAACCAGCCATCATCAAGAAGAAGGCCACCCAGGCACTTTTCGTTTGCGCAAGGAGCAAGAAAATCGGCACGGTAAACACGGTCCCTAACCCACCAAACCAAAATAACAATGGCTTACGCCCAATTTTATCCGACAAAGCCCCCGCAAATGGTTGCAACAGCATAAAAATAAAGAGGGCTGCAAAGTTAATCCACGTGACCGTTTGTTTTGGCAAACCGGTGGTATTAATCATAAACTTTTGAAGATACGTGGTATACGTGTAAAAAGCAATCGTCCCCCCTAGCGTCAACCCCATCACCGTCAAAACGGCCTTCGGATAACGCAATAATTCACGCAGTTGCCCCTTCTCTTTTTTAGCTTGGGCCAAGAACTGATCAGATTCTGCCATACTCAGTCGCAAAAATAGCACCACCAACGCCCCGATCGCCCCAATCACAAAGGGAATGCGCCAACCCCAGACCGCAATGGCGTGTTCAGACATTGTCACCTGTAGCACAATTTGCACACCTAAGGCAATCAACTGACCACTAATTAACGTCACATATTGGAAAGATGAGTAAAAACCGCGGTGACCTGCACTTGCCATTTCTGACAAATAAGTGGCTGACGTCCCGTATTCACCACCCAAAGATAGTCCCTGAAAAAGGCGCGCAAGAACTAAAATAGCTGGCGCAAATAGCCCAATTTGATCATATCCCGGCGTCACTGCAATCACGAATGAGCCAGAAGCCATAATCAACACGGATAGCGTCAAAGCAGCCCGACGGCCGTGTTGATCGGCATACTTCCCCAACAACAAACTTCCCAAAGGACGCATCAAGAACCCAATCGCAAAAACCGCAGCTGTACTCAACAATTCAGCCGTTTTGTCATGAGACGGAAAAAATACTGGCGCGAAATAAATGGCAAACGCGGCATACACATACCAATCAAACCACTCCACCAGATTTCCTAAAGAACCTTTTAAGACGTTACTAATAATTTCTTTCTCTGTTCGCATAATTATCCCTTCATGACCTCGCTAACATTAAAATATATCATTCCTACATATCGTAATATATCATCTGGTTCCAAACGGGGATTCGTGCGACTTGCACAATGTTAAAAAATCACTTGTGCACTATCACTAACTACGTTACAATGAAAAAAAATACTGTGAGGCTGACAAAACATGCAATTATCTGAGATTTTACAACACCCATCCCTACGCAATATCAAGGTTGCGGCCGGTGCTGATGGTTTATCACGCGAAGTTTCCCAAGTCGGCATGATTGATGCGCCAGACATCACGGATTTTTTGTTTGACGGTCAATTGCTCGTCACGTCAGGTTATCATTTTTCACAGAATCATCATTTATTGCGTGATTTGATTATTGGGATGCATGAGACCAATGCAAGTGGCATTGCGATTAAAGCCGGTCGTTACGTGACTACCTTACCTCAGGCAATCATTGCACTGGCCGACAAACTCAAAGTGCCGATTTTGTGGACGCCAACGGAAGATTTTTTATCATTGACCGTTAAGCGTCTCACTGCCGTCATTTTAGAAACCCAAAATACGGAATTAAAGCAAATCATTGCGATTAACCAACAGTTATCTGAGTTGAATGCACAAAACATCACCTATCAGCACCTACTCGATCAAAGCGCTAAAGTATTAGAAACACCATTAGCGCTACTCGATGCCCATTTTACGGCCATTTATGCCAGTAGCGAATGGGTGGCGCAGCGCGAATTTTTGACGCACTACCTGCGTCGCGAGTCGGGCATTGATTATTTAAATCTGACGGTCCCCGTCCGGGTGACATTCAATCACCAACTCATTGACATTTTGCCGATTTTTTCCGCTTTTTTTCCAAAGCATATTCCCTCACCTACCTTGCTATGCTCATGACAACCGTGTCATCACCAACGAGGAATCTTCCTGTCTCAGTGCAATCACAGCGCCTCTTATAAAAAATGCAGTCGGGTCTCCCGCAGGACTTTTACGTACACATTCCACCTGCGTTCCCTCAATCAATCCTATATCCTGCAGTCTTCTTCTGATACCGGTATCGACCAGCAATTGCCGCACTGTAGCAAGCTGCCCTTCTTCTAACGCGCTTAGCGGAATATTCTCAGTTTTCATACCAAAGCTCCTTTTTCTAAAAATAGAATTTCTCCTGTTATTATAATATTTCCGTTGGGTAATTCTGTGCAAAAATAAAAGCCCTGCAAAGAATGCTCTCTGCAAAACTCTTTATAAAATTCCTGCATTATCTTACAATATTGACCGG
>USIU01000021.1 GCA_900554745.1 uncultured Leuconostoc sp. | reverse complement strand
AAAAATGTTGGGCCCTGTTCCTGACCAATAATAATTTCATCGGCGATGTTTAAAAAGAGGCCGTGTTCAACAACACCCACACGACCATCTAAATATTGGCCAAGTTCTGTTGGTTGGTCAATGACCTCTAAATGTAGGTCAACAATGTAGTGGCCCATATCGGTGACCACTGGTACCCCATTCTGCAAACGGAGTACTGGATGTAGTTGCTGTTGGGCAAATTCAGCGACCAATTTACCATGACCAAATGGCACAATTTCCACCGGCAAAGGAAATTGTCCTAATTGCTGATGCACCTTTTGACTGTCAACAATCCAGACAATTCGCTTAGAGTTTTTCGCGACAATTTTTTCCATCAAAAAAGCCGCCCCACCACCTTTAATCCCATTCATTTGAACATCGACTTCATCAGCACCGTCCACTGTCAAATCAATGGTTGGCGCGTCATCAATATCGACAATCGTGATACCCAAAGTTTGTGCTATCGTAGCCGTTTTAAACGATGTCGTCACGCCCACAATGTGTAACTGCTCATTGCGAATACGAGCTGCTAAGGCTTCCAAAAAATAAGCAACCGTAGAGCCGGTTCCCAATCCTACTGTCATCCCGTCTTCAATCAATTGTGCGGCTGTTTCACCCGCTTGCCGTTTTTCATCATTAATTGTTATCATATCCTCATGATAACAAAAAACACGGTCAAATATAACCGTGTCGTGCAAATTATAAAACTTTTTGTAGAAAATCTTGCGCCCGCGTCGTCGATGGCGCTGCAAAGAATTTCTCCGGCGTCGCGACTTCTTGTAAGCCCCCATCCGCCATAAACCAAATGGTATCAGCCACTTCGCGGGCAAAGCCCATTTCATGCGTCACAACCAACATGGTCATGCCATCTTCAGCGAGTTGTTTCATGACCTGGAGGACTTCTCCAACCATTTCTGGGTCCAAAGCACTCGTTGGTTCATCAAATAGCATGACATCCGGTGACATGGCCAATGCTCGTGCAATCGCTACACGTTGCTTTTGACCACCTGATAAACTAGCCGGATAGGCATCCTGCTTATCGGCTAAACCAACTTGCGCCAATAACTTTTGACCAAGTTCACTAGCAGCTTGGTCAGACATATGTTTCACTTGTACAGGGGCTAACTTAATATTTTCTAAAACCGTCAAATTAGGAAATAGATTAAAATTCTGGAAAACCATGCCCATTTTTTCACGTAGTTGATCCAAAGCTTTCTCGCTTAAATTGGTCAATTCATTACCTTCAAAAACAACTTGACCACTAGTTGGCGCATCTAGTAAATTAATCGCCCGTAAAAACGTTGATTTCCCTGCACCAGATGGGCCAAGAATAGCGATAACCTCGCCCTGCTTAACCTGTGCATTCACATGATCAAAAATTACTTTATCACCATATTGTTTTTTCAAATCGACTATTTTTAATAATTCAGTCATTGCCATACTCCTTTGATCTCTAGCTTTAATTATACATGACCAGATTAAATATGCATTTAATATACGAAAAACATTTGAATATTTGTATATTTTTGCATATAAAGTGCGTTATACTATCAAGAACGGAGGTGAACTATGGCAAAAATTGTAACGCGTGAAGAACAGACCGCCAATCCATTGGACCAATTGATCTCATTACCTGATGAAACAACAGATGATGCCCGCTCAGCTGCATTGGGACGCACCCAATCAGACGATCAATCAGATAACTCAAAATAGGTTAACAAACTGTTAGCCTATTTTTTTGCACAAAAAAAACACATACAATGTATGTGTTTTTAAGACTAATCAGTAAATATTAGTCTTCGATTTCAGTAACTGTTCCGGCACCAACAGTGTGGCCACCTTCACGAACAGTAAACTTCAAACCTTGTTCGATAGCGACTGGTGAGATCAATTCGATTTCGAATGTCACTTGGTCACCAGGCATAACCATTTCTACGCCTTCTGGCAATTGCACAACACCAGTAACGTCTGTTGTGTGGAAGTAGAATTGTGGACGGTAGTTAGTAAAGAATGGTGTGTGACGTCCGCCTTCTTCCTTAGAAAGGACATAGACTTCAGCCTTGAACTTCTTGTGTGTGTTGATTGAACCTGGCTTTGCCAAAACTTGACCACGTTCGATTTCGTTACGGTCAACACCACGCAACAATGCACCGATGTTATCACCCGCTTGAGCTTCTTCCAAAGTCTTACGGAACATTTCGATACCAGTAACAGTTGTCTTCTTAACTTCATCCTTCAAGCCAACGATTTCAACTTCAGTACCAGTAGTCAATACACCACGGTCAACACGACCAGAAGCAACTGTACCACGACCAGTGATTGTGAAGACGTCTTCGACAGGCATCAAGAATGGCTTTTCAACTTCACGCTTTGGTTCTGGAATGTATGAATCAACAGTATCCATCAATTCTTCGATAACCTTAACTTGTTCAGCGTCACCTTCAAGTGCCTTCAAAGCTGAACCCTTGATTACAGGAATGTCATCGCCTGGGAAGTCATATTCTGACAACAATTCGCGAACTTCCATTTCAACCAATTCAACCAATTCTTCATCATCGACCAAATCAGTCTTGTTCAAGAAGACAACCAAGTAGTCAACACCAACTTGACGTGCCAACAAGATGTGTTCACGTGTTTGTGGCATAGGACCATCAGTTGCGGCAACAACCAAGATAGCACCGTCCATTTGAGCGGCACCAGTGATCATGTTCTTAACGTAATCGGCGTGACCAGGGGCATCGATGTGCGCATAGTGACGTGATTCTGTTTCATATTCGATGTGTGAAGTGTTGATCGTGATACCACGTTCCTTTTCTTCAGGCGCGTTATCGATTTCAGCAAAATCAGTTGCAGCGATACCTTGCTTTTCAGCCAATACCTTTGAGATTGCGGCAGTCAAAGTCGTCTTTCCGTGATCGACGTGTCCAATAGTACCAATGTTAACGTGGGGCTTTGTGCGAACGTAAGTTTCCTTAGCCAATGTAGTTTCCTCCAAAATTCATTTCCCAGTAATCTGGAAAATGTTTATAAATATATTTTACAACGCAAGCCATTAAAAGACAACAGTTAATTGCGTTTTTCCGGCTCTTTAAGCCAAAAATTATTATACCGACATATTAATAAAATGTAAATAGGTTGCGCTTAGTTTTTAAAGAAATTCATCGTCAATTCCCTAACTGTTTCATGCCATTTTTTCTGTTCGGCCATCTCCGAAAAATTGTGCCGTTCATAGTATTGGTCGATACTGGCCTCAACCCAACCTTCCGGATCAGTGACCACCTCATCAACTCTTGGATAGAGCAATGTCAGCTCAAAACGGACTTGCTGGGCTAACATTTCTAGCGCAATCGGATCATCTTGACCCACTTTTTCATCCAGATAGTCGGCAATGACTTCAAAAATTTCTGAATCGGTCAGTAACGGTAGTTCCGCCAACTGAATGGTATACAAATTATCATCTAACCAGCGATACTGAACCGGCTCGCTTACCTGTAATTTTTGTAAATCTTCCAGCAAAGTCGCCCGAATAATCGGTGTGGCGTAGGGATCAACAAGTAAGTAGCATGCGCCAACAATGAATTCAGCGACTGGCAGATGACGAGCAGACTCATAACGGTCACGTTGTTCGGTGATGCTATAATCGCTCAGATGATAGAACTGGCGCGCAATGGTTTGAAAGGTGTTGGCCATATCAACTCGTGCGCGATCTTCGGCCACCCGGATTTCTGCCAAAACATCAGCTTGAATTGTGTCATCCTGCCAAAGCATGGCAAGTTGTTGGGCGTACACAAAATTTTGATTTTGTACCGCCAGAGCCACAATCATTCGAAAATCTGGTTCTGACGCCAAATAGTCCATCAAAAAATCGTCCGCATAAGAAGCAGCCAACTGATACTGTTCATCCATAAACAGCGCGGTGACCAAACGGTAGTTAATATCAAATGTTGCGAGTGTTTCGTAAACCGTTGCCAACGTTTCGGCAGCATCATGCCAGTTTTCCTGTTTCATTTCAGTTTGTGCACGCGCCATTAATTGTTGCATTTCTGGCGTCAAATGCTCTTCTAATGCCATAAACTATATGGGCCTGCCGATTACTTTAACGGTAAGCCACGATCCTTTCTGACAGTTGCCAATTATTTTGCGCCTGCTTGTGCTTCAGATTGCTTGGCCGGCGCTTTTTTAGGGCGCTTTTTTGCTGGCTTAGTCGCCTTTTGCGGTTTTGGTGCCTTAGCATCAGTCGTTTTATTTGGCTTGGTTTGTCGTTTTTGTGGCGTGTTGGTGTTCGTTTTGTGTGCTGTTGGGCGACGGTTTTGGTTAACTTCCATCACCACAGGCATCACCATTGGCCGACGACGCGTTTGTTCAAAGAGATAACGTGAGAGGACTTCCCGCACGCCATTTTTTAACTCATTCCAATCAAAACTCTTGGTCGTGTTCAAGTATTTTTCGATTTGCGCTACCGTTAAGTCCGCTGCTTCCTTCATCAAATCGCGATTAGCCTTGACATAGACGAAACCACGAGAGGTTACCTTTGGCTTTGAGACGACTTGGCGCTTTTTGCGATCAATTGTCACAACTGAAACAAAAATCCCATCTTCTGACAAAATACGACGGTCACGTAACACGACGTTCCCAATATCACCAATTCCAGCGCCATCAATTAACGTTTCTCCAATGGTGAAGGAATCTTTGAGTTCAAAATGATCCCCCAACCAGGTAAATTGATCACCCTTCATAGCCATCATAATATGGTCAGGTGCCACATTCACTTCTTCAGCCGCAACACGTGCTGAATTCATCACACGATACTCACCTTGAATTGGCATAAAGTACTCAGGTTGCAAGACGTTAATCATCATTTGTAAGTCATTGCGTGAAGCATGACCACTCGAACGCAAATCGGTACTAATTTGTTTAACATCTGCTCCCTGTTTAAATAGCATGTCACGGGTCTTGGCTACAATACCTTCCATCGCCGTTGACGGTGTTGTGGTAATAAATACCAAATCGTCTTCCCCAATCCGGATATAAGGGTCTTCCCCATTAGCCATCCGATTCAGGTGCTTAATGGGTTCTCCCATTCGACCAGTTTCTAAAATGACGGTTTCAGCGGCTGGTAAGTTTTTAGCATTTTTCAAATTCACAAAAAGCTTATTTTCAGGAATTGGCAAATGGAGTTTGCGTAAGCGAATCGCCGTGCGGACAACGTTTTCAATATCATTGCCTGACAGCACAAGTTGACGCTTTGTCGCCACTGTGGCATCAATCACTTGTTGAATACGTTGAATATTTGAAGCCACTGCCGCCACAATAATACGCTTGTGTTTATTATCGCGGAAGGTGTCTAAAATATAGTCGCCAATTTTCGATTCGTTAACAGAATCGCCTTCATTACCAGTACCCGCAGCATCACCTAACAATGCCAATACTTTGCCTTGCCCAACTTCCACCAAACGCGCAATGTCAGTTCGGTAACTTTGATTGGCTGTTTGATCAAACTTAAAGTCACCGGTATAAACAATTTGACCATAAGGCGTGCCCAGCACAACCCCAAGTGAGTCCGGAATGGAATGGGTTGTATTAAAGAATGATACGGTCACATCACCAAAATCAATTTCTGTTTTCTCATTGATAACATGATAATCAGCATAGTCAGCCAGTGCTGGCTGATCTTTAATGGCCAACTTGGCCAATTCGATCGTCAATTCTGACCCGAAAATTGGCACATTGACCTGTTGCAAGAAATATGGCAAAGCGCCAATGGCATCTGCGTGTCCATGTGATAAGAAAACACCTGCAATTTTATCACTGTTTTTAATTAAATACTCAAAATCAGGGACCACCACATCAACGCCAAGTTGATCTGTTTCTGGATATTTGAGTCCGGCATCTAAAATAAAAATTTCATCATTAACGGTTACGGCATACATGTTTTTCCCGTTTTCACGCACGCCACCGAAAGGGATTATACTTAAATCTGTCATTGTTTCTTCCTTTATAATAATCGGCATTTAATTTAGCCATTTTTTCTTCGTAAATATAACAAGCGGACGCGACTAGTTTCTAAAACGTTGCGTTAGTCCAATTTTTTGTCTCGATACGTAATTAAATCTATTTTAACATACTTTTACATTTTTCTGTTATCATTATCTATGGAAAGGAGTTGTGGCAAGCCTGACGCCACATCACATTTACTTATGCAACGTCAACCATTTAAGCAGTCTCACAAACTGCGTAACACTCTCATTGCGATTGCCTTAGCAGCGATTGCGCTCATTGTCATTTTCACTTTGCTTGGGCGTTCTGCTGATCAACCGCAAAACCAGGAGACGTCCTCGTCTTCTTCACAGACTAAAAAAGCTAAAACGGCTAAAAAAGCCAGTTCTTCATCGGTCACAGCAGCATCTTCTGCTAGCGACGACACAACGGCTAGCACATCAACCAGCGTGGTACCAACACCACCTGCCGCTAGCTCGGCTGCTTCCTCAGTGATTAACGCCGCAAAAGAGGAAGCCACTGGTACACCAATCACAGCTGAAACACCCGCAACGGCTGCGTCATCAAATCCAGCCGTGAGTTCAAGTGTTGCGCCAATTGCCAAAACATTTGGTAACTGGTCATTAGCCACTTATAATGCGGTTAACATTGGGTCAGCGACCTATGAAGAAATCAAAGCAACTTACGGTGCACCAACTTACATCACAGCCAGTGATCAATTGTATGCCACTTGGCAAAGTACTTCCGGCCAACGGGTTTCAATTACCTTTACCCCAACTGGTACAGATCACATTCAACTAATTGCCACTAATAAGTCAGAATCTGGCTTACAATAAGCACAAAAAAACAATGGCTTATCCACACGATAAGCCATTGTTTTTTGTTGGATTTATGACAAATAAAAAAACACGGGAATCCGTGTTTTTAAAAGCAATCTTAACGATCAACCTTAACAATTGTTTCCAAAGTTGCAGCGACACGTTCTTGTACCAAAACGTTGTCTGATGCCAAAGCAGCCTTAGCTTGTTCAGCCAACTTTGCAAAAGTATCAAAATCAGTCACAGCAATATCAGCCAACATCTTACGGTTCAATTCAACACCAG
The DNA here is from genome assembly GCA_900554745.1 of uncultured Leuconostoc sp. GTDB lineage: Bacteria > Bacillota > Bacilli > Lactobacillales > Lactobacillaceae > Leuconostoc. Next base: position 4,629 of record USIU01000021.1, on the reverse strand, counting down.
CAAGTGTCAAACCGTGCATCAACTTTGAGTATGACAAACCGTTCATACGTGCTGCGGCGTTAATACGCGCAATCCACAACTTACGGAAGTTACGCTTTGTGTTCTTACGATCACGGTATGCGTACAAATATGACTTCCATACTTGTTGCTTAGCAACCTTAAAATTAATACGACGTTGTCCACGGTAACCCTTGGCCAACTTAACCATCTTCTTACGACGTGCGCGTGTAACTGTACCACCCTTAACTCGCATGGGTAATTCCTCCTGAGATTTTATAAATAATTGGTTGGATTAAAATCCAAAATGTAGATAGATGAACTATCGCAACGCGAATTAGATGTTTGCCAACAACTTAGCGTATGTCTTAACAGTTGTCTTGTCCATCATGTGTGTACCACGCAAGTGGCGACGTTGCTTCTTTGTCTTACCATGGAAACGGTGTGACGTATAAGCTGAAGCTGACTTGAAGCCACCATTGGCTGTCTTCTTAAAGCGCTTTGCTGATGCGCGGTGTGTCTTCATCTTTGGCATGTGACTAATTCTCCTACTATGTGATTTTGTTTAAGCTTGAAAACAAGCGGTTAAACCTTTAATTACTTGGCATCTTTAGGTGCCAAGACCAAAAACATTTGGCGGCCGTCCATTTTGGCACGCTGTTCAACCTTGGCAATATCGTCAAGTTCTGCGGCCATGCGGTCTAATACTTGACGTCCGATGTCTTGGTGCGTAATCATACGACCACGGAAACGCAAGTTCAACTTCACCTTGTTCCCTTGTGACAAGAACTTGATTGCAGCCTTCTTACGGGTCTCGAAATCGCCTGAGTCAATGACCGGTGACATACGAACTTCTTTCACTTGCACGATTTTTTGGTTCTTGCGTTGTTCTTTTTGCTTCTTTTGCGCTTCGAACTTCGCCTTACCCCAATCCATGATTTTGGCAACCGGTGGTTCAGCATTGGCTTGCACCAATACCAAATCTTGGTCTAAATCGTTAGCAATCTCTTGTGCGTCTCGTGTTGACATTTCTGTCTGCTTACCATCATGAATCAGCAAGACACGAGGAGCGCGAATATTATCGTTGATTAAATCAACTTGTCGTGGTTGACGTGCTATTGTCAGGCACCTCCAAATTTATTTTGTGAATCAAGAAGAAAAGTGGATAAAGAACCTAATCTTCACCCACTTCAACACTTGCAATCCTTCCGGATAACTGTATCTGCCAGGCAACTTGGTCACATGGCGAGAAGCGGGTGCTTCTACTTGTTCAACAAATACTAGTTTAGCGTATTACCTGATCGGTGTCAAGCTTCTTGGTGATTAATTTGAAGTAATCGAATGCCGTAATGGAAAATAACCAATACAGCAAATTGTGCACCGGCAAATAAAATCATAAAAGCCAGCATATGGTAGCTCAACGAGAACATGATATTGCGCATCACGTCATTGAGATGAAAAAATATATCCCACGAATTCAGACGCAAATAACGCCCCAGATAGATCCCAAACGCTGACACAACTGATACGATTGCTGTCATTAAAAAGTAAACTAGATGCGCGTGGCGTTTCACCAGCGTTTGCGTGATGATTTCCAAACTCAAAATACCGAGCCCGACACCCATGAAAATCCCCGTTGCCAAGACCGCATAATTAAAGAATTGTGCGGCTTGATCGAGATTTGTGCCAATCGCATATAGATGAATAAAGTCCGTCATCATATACATCGTATTGGGGAAAAATAATAGCCAAAGTGCCAAGAAAAGCCCTTTAAGGACGCGAAAATGAGTCATTGATACAATCACAGCAAAGTCAAATGGCAACAACGCCAAAAAAACATTCCAATTCAAAAAGGTGAAACGTGTAGGTGTCAAATGCACGAAGATAAAGAATAATACAACCATGATATGAATGATCGCAATATTCAAATATTTGTTATTCATAACGTTACGCCCCCTTTTTTACAATGGTTCCAGTGTATCACAATTCATAAAAACGGTACAATCAGACAACTGATTGCACCGTTTTTAAGGTACTATTTTATGAGTGTTTTGGGTTGCCGATAAGCGATAGCACCAAAAACAATGAGCCACAACGTTGCCCCAATAGCAGGCACGCGCGATTCGACATTAAAGAACAACGTCATGAAAATAAACGCAAAGAATAAAATAGCTGCGGGAACAAAAAATTTCGGCGCAATCATCAGAAAGCCATCAGCCATGTAGTGCTCTGATTGGCGATAACGCCAATAAGCAATTAAAATCAAAATATAAATCATCAAAAATAAGTCAGTTGACGCACTGGTAACAAAACTAAAGGCATTGGTAATCGCCGGCACGACTGCAATCACTGCGGAAAAACCAACCATACCAGCAGTCATTAAGATTGCATTCACTGGCAGATGCGTTTTTGACAATTTTTTAAAAGGTTGCAAATAACGCGCACGTGACTGGTACGCCAGCGCATAAAAATTACGACTCGCACTAAAAATCACAGAATTCAAAGCTGAGGCCGCACTGGTTAAGACAACAAAGTTAATCAAAGCAGCTGCCCATTTAATCCCAACTAATTCAAAAACCATCACAAATGGACTTTGATTGGCCGGAATTTTTTGCCAAGGATAAATCGCCATAATTACCGTTAGGGCGCCCAAATAGAAGAATAGAATGCGAAACGGAATTTGATTAATGGCTTTTGGCAGAACTTGACGCGGATTTTTCGTTTCAGCCACAGTCATCCCAATAAATTCCATCCCCACAAACGCAAACATGACCATCTGAAAGGCATCAATGAAATGCCCAACACCATTTGGAAACAACGAAAAGTGTTGAAATACGTTATTGAACGTCACATCGCCGACGGGCGTTTTAAAGCCCGTGACTGCCATCATAATGCCCGTCACAATCAAGGCTAAAATCGCCACGATTTTAATCATGGCAAACCAAAACTCTGTTTCCCCATACAACGCCACGGCCACCAAATTAACAAGGGTTAGCACGCCTAGCATGACGATTTGAATCAACCAGCTTGGCCAATGTGGGAACCAAAATTGGATATATTGCGCCACGGCCGTTAGTTCAGCCATCCCCATAAACACCACCGTTAACCAATAAGACCACCGGGCGAAAAAACCAGCGCGATTATCAATGTATTTAGTAATGAACGTAATAAACGTGTGTTGCTTTGGATCAGCATAAAGCAATTCACCAATTGCGCGCATCACCACAAACATAAACAAGCCAATCACTAAGTAAACACATAGAATGGCGGGTCCGGCATAGCTAATTGAGCGCCCCGCCCCCATAAACAAACCAGTCCCAATGGTGCCACCAATCGCAATTAACTGTACGTGACGATTTGTCAAGCCACGTTTCGTAGACTGTCGTCTGTCTCCAACTGTCTCAGACATGATAACAATAATTTCTCCTTTACTCACTTTAACAATTTGATTTAGGTTACCTAAATAGCAAAGCACCTGACGTGCAAGCCGTCAGGTGCTTGAATTTAATTTGTTTTCGTCTTGCGTGAATAGTTCGCAACATCTGCCAAAATTTCAGCTTGGAAATCAGCAATTGGCATCGTTGTTGTCTGCTCTTCACCGTACTTACGGACCGTAACAGTTTGACTTTCAACTTCAGAATCACCCAAAACCAACGTATAAGGAATCTTATTCGTTTGGGCTTCACGAATCAAGTAACCCATTTTGGCATCTTTTGTTTCCACATTGGCACGTAGGCCAGCGTCTTGAAGTTGCTTTTTGATTTGTTCCGCATACGCGCCATGCGCACCTAAGTTAACCGGAATGATTTGTACTTGTAATGGTGCCAACCAAGTTGGGAAAGCACCCTTATACATTTCAATCAAGTAGGCCGTGAAGCGTTCCATTGTGCCGACAATCCCACGGTGCAACATCACTGGGCGGTGGTTATCTTGGCCGTCAGCGCCAATATAAGTCAAGTTAAAGCGTTCTGGCAATAAGAAGTCCAATTGAATCGTTGACATCGTCTCTTCATTACCCAAAGCGGTCTTTGTTTGGACGTCCAACTTTGGTCCGTAAAAGGCTGCTTCACCTTCCGCTTCATAATAGTCCAACCCAAGGTCGTCCATGGCCCGCTTCAATTGCGCTTGTGACTTTTCCCACATGTCATCATCGTCAAAATACTTTTCCGTATTTTCAGGATCACGATATGACAAACGGAAACGGTAGTCGGTGATGTTAAAGTCACGGTAAACTTCCATCATCATTGTCAAGATTGACTTGAATTCTTCTTCAAGCTTTTCTGGTTCAACGAATGTGTGGCCATCGTTCAATGTCATTTCACGCACACGTGACAAACCAGTCAATGCGCCCGACTTTTCATAACGGTGCATCATACCCAATTCCGCAATCCGGATTGGTAATTCACGATATGACCGTGGCTTGTGCTTGAAGACCATGATGTGTGATGGGCAGTTCATTGGCCGTAGTTCTAGGAATTCGCCATCCCCCATGTCCATTGGTGGGAACATATCTTCACGGTAGTGATCCCAGTGACCAGACGTCTTATATAAGTTCAAGTTAGACAACACGGGCGTATACACGTGTTGGTACCCATTGGCCAATTCTTTGTCCGTAATGTAACGTTCAACTTG
>USIU01000020.1 GCA_900554745.1 uncultured Leuconostoc sp. | reverse complement strand
GCGTAATTTGCTGGACGAGGCTACTCTTCGTCACAATCAGGATTGCATCAAGAAACAATTGGCTAAGTTCCTTGATTTTGACTCCGACGCTCCTAATGCCGCTAAGTTGGTGAACAACTATGACTGGATGAAGGGTTATTCTTTCTTGAATTTTATCCGTGATATCGGTAAGCATATTACCGTGAATTACATGATGGCTAAGGATTCTGTGAAGAAGCGTTTGAGCCGCGAATCCAGTGTAGGTATGTCTTTCACCGAGTTTTCTTATCAATTGCTACAAGGCTACGATTATTTGTATTTGTATGAGCATGAGGGTTGCCGCCTACAGATGGGTGGTACTGATCAATGGGGTAATATCACGACTGGTACGGAATTGATCCGCCGTACGTTGGGAGGGGAGGCTTATGCCTTGACTTGCCCGTTAATCACGAAGGCCGACGGTGGTAAGTTCGGAAAGACGGAATCCGGTAATATCTGGTTGGATCGTCGCTATACTTCTCCGTATAAATTCTATCAATTCTGGTTGAATCAAAGTGATGCTGACGTGGTGAAATACTTGAAGTATTTCACTTTCTTAAGTGTGGATGAAATTGAGACTTTGGCTAAGGCCGTTGAAACGAATCCTGGCGACCGTTTGGCACAACGGCGTTTGGCACAAGAAGTGACGAAGTTTGTCCATGGGCAAGCAGCCGTTGATGACGCCGAAAAGTTGTCAGCTGCCCTCTTTAGCGGTGATGTGGCAACCCTGTCAGCTGCCCAAATTGCAGATGCTTTTGGTGGTGTGCCAAGTTTTGATACACCTAATGAAATCAAGAACGTGGTTGATTTCTTGGTTGATGGTGGGGTTGAACCCTCAAAGCGTCAAGCGCGTGAAGACGTGACCAACGGCGCGATTACCATTAATGGTGAAAAAGTGACCGATGTGGCTGCTGAAATCGATCCGGCCGCCCACTATGATGGCCAATTTGTTTTGGTGCGTCGTGGTAAAAAGAAGTATTTCCTAGGTAAAGTAAAAGCATAAAAAAAGCACGCATTTAGCGTGCTTTTCGTTTACAATAAATATGAGTATCCTAAGAGAAAGGTGAGTGGAAAATGAAAATACTCATGTATAATACTGTTGCTGAAGAACAACCTTTTGTGAACGCGTGGATGGCCAAAACCGGACACGAGGTCGTGACGTTATCCGAACCTTTGACAGTTGACAATGCGGCACAGGCTGCGGGATTTGATGCGGTCAGCACGCAACAAACGACGGCCATGCCGGCACCGGTATATCAAACGTTAGCTGCAAATGGCATTAAACAAATTGCTTTGCGGCAGGTTGGTTATGATGTTTTCGATCTCCCTGCGGCGTTTAAGTATCATTTACGGTTGTCCAATGTGGCGGCTTATTCGCCACGGGCAATTGCCGAGTATACGTTAACACAACTGTTGAATATTTTACGACACAATAAAAAGTTTGATCGCGCTATGGCCAACGGAGATTATACTTGGGCAGCTGGGGGGCAAGCTCGTGAAATTTATCAGTTGACAGTTGCGGTCATTGGGGTGGGTCGGATTGGCTCAGCCTTTGCGCAAATGCTACATGCTTTGGGGGCCAAAGTATTGGGGGTTGATCCAGTTTATCGTGCGCAAAATGAGGCTTTTGTAGAATACACGACATTAGACGATGCGCTGGCGCGAGCCAATGCGATTAGTTTTCACACTCCGCTAAACGATGAGACGCGCAACTTGGCTGATCAAGCCTTTTTTGACAAAGTGCAACCAGGGACGATTTTGTTAAACATGGCGCGGGGTGAAATTGTCGATATGGCAGCGCTAGAAGCGCGTTTGACTGCCGGCCAATTATATGGGGCGGCCGTTGACGTCACGCCCAATGAAAATGAGTTCATGAACCAAAAGCAAGCGGTCACGGATTTGCCAGACAACATTCAACGTCTCACGCAATTGGATAATTTTTATTTGTCACCACACATTGCCTTTTATACCAATACAGCGATTAAAAATATGGTCGAAATGGCTTTAAACGATGCGGTAACCTTGGCAACTGGTGGTTACACAGAAAATGAAATTTTGCGCTAGTGTCGCTGGATTGTCGCCAAGGATGACAACGTTTTTTGAGAGAAAAATATGAGAAAAAAACTGGGCAATTTTTCTGAAAAAATAACCAAATGATGGTTGTTTTTTTTTGTGGTCTGTTTGATAATAAAGGTTATGTAATAAATATGTTAGTAGTCGTATGACAACTGTGGAGGGAGAAGCAATATGAAGATTGGCTTTGTTGGCACAGGTGTCATGGGCACCGGTATCATCAATAATTTGTTAGCCGCTAAGCATGAGGTAATCGTTTATAACCGAACACGTGACAAGGCGGATGCGGTGATTGCTAACGGTGCACGTTGGGCAGATTCACCGGCGGCCGTTGCTCAGGCTGCTGACATGACATTTACCATGGTTGGCTATCCAAAAGACGTGGAAGCGGTATGGACTGGTCCGGATGGGCTATTTGCTGGTGCCAAACCTGGCACTATTTTGGTTGATATGACAACCTCTACCCCAAAATTAGCTGAAAAATTGGCGGCAATGGGACAAGACCTTGGAATTAGTGTGCTTGATGCACCGGTTTCAGGGGGTGACGTTGGCGCTAAAAATGGGACACTTGCCATTATGGTTGGCGGTGCATTAGCCACTTACAATCAGGTTTTGCCCATTTTTCAAGTCATGGGACAAAATATTGTGCTTGCTGGGGATGCCGGTAAGGGGCAACACATGAAAATGAGCAACAACATTGGGGTTGCTGCAACAGTTATTGGGATGGCAGAGTCGATGGCCTATGCCGAGGCGGCAGGCTTAAATCTTGACGCTGCTTACAATATCTGGCGGAACGGTGCAGCGGGCTCATGGTCGGTTACAAATTATATGCCACGCATTATGGCAGATGATTTTTCGGCTGGTTTTTATGTGAAACATCTGTTGAAAGATTTACGTATTGCACTAGATGCAGCAAAAGAGATGGCAATCGACTTGCCGGGTACCGCATTAGCTGAACAATTATTTACCAAACTAAATACAGCGCATGGCGATGAGGGTGTGCAAGCGATTGTCAAATTATGGGCGGCTTTTGCGTCAGCCTAATCATATGTTTCACGTGAAACGTCGCTTGTATAGCAATGAGGGATTTATTTTTGATTGTAAGGGAGATAATAGATGGCAATTAAAAGAAATATGATTTCGGGCATCGTGGCCACATTCATTGTGTCAGTGATTGCAAAATATTTAGCTGTCTGGCTACCGTTTCTAGGGGGCGAGGCGATTGCGATGCTGATTGGGATTGTTCTGGGGAACACGGTGTTGCGTCACGAAAAGTTTGCCCCAGGTATGAAATGGGCGGAAAAGTATCCAATTGAAATTGGGATTGCGTTGATGGGACTGACCGTTACATTGCGAACGATTGAAAATCTTGGCTTAAACGGCATTGTGTTCATCTTAATTCAAATGGTCTTAACGATTGTTGTGGTCCTTTGGATGGGTGGTCGTTTGTTTAAAGTTTCTGATAAGTCAGCCATGTTAATGGGTGCCGGAAACGCCGTCTGTGGTTCAAGTGCGATCGCCTCTGTTGCACCAGCCATTGGCGCCAACGATGATCAACGCCGAACTGCCGTCGCCACGGTTAGTTTGACGGGTGTCGTCCTCTTGCTTTTGCTACCCGTGATTGGACCAGACTTGGTTGGTAATAACAATCTTTTGTTGGGGGCTTTAGTCGGTGGTACTTTGCAGTCTGTTGGTCAAGTAGTCGGAACAGCCACATTGATTAATCAATCGGTTGTCACATACGCGACATTGTTTAAGATGTTACGTGTGATTCTGTTGACGGCGGTGGTATTGATCTTTGCCAAAATGGCACAACGTAGTGATAAGAGCGTAGAAGCAGCAGCTAAGGGCATTTCGGTACCTTGGTTTGTGATTGCGTTCTTAGCCTTCTTGCTATTGGCTAGTTTTGTTAAGTTACCCCACATGGTGACTTTATCAGCGCACGAAACAGCTAGTTTCTTCGGCGTGGTTAACTTGGCAGGTATTGGTTTGAACTTAAAGTTTGAAACCATTAAAAATTCTGGTGGTAAGTTCTTGTCTTACGGCTTACTTACTGGTGTGGCGCAAGTTGTCCTAGCCGTTGCCTTGATTAAGGTACTATTCTAAAAACTGTATTTTTAAACATCTTATCTCAATACGCGACCAAATGCGGTCGCGTATTTTTTTGCTTGATTAATCGGGTAGCGAGGCGGTTTGACAATTAATTTGCGTTAGTTGTGGTTTTGTTTTATTATAGTTATTATAAAATGATGAAGATGACAACAACGTGAGAAAAATGACAATTGCCTGCAAGTTGACGGATGACGGCCTGAAGCGTGACAAGTCACCACTGATCATTACTGGTATCAAGGTGACGTAAGGAGGGACGCCATGCTCGTAATTTTGTCAGATATGAATCTGTTGTTACAGCCAGTAACAACTACCTTGGCGGTGGTTGCTTGGTTTGGCTTATTATTAGGCCGGCCGCAAGTTGCGCGTCGGGTGGTTTGGCAACTTTTTGGTGGGCTCCTCATGATTGCGGGCATCAGTTGTTGGCTGGTCCCAGCAGCTTATCAGGTGAGCGTCACGTCAACCGCACTGATTGTTAGCCTATTTTACATTGGTCGGTACTTACAGCCAATGATTGCGCCTGGCGTGATTTTGCTTGATGCGATTGTGAGTTCATTATTAGCCACTTGGGTCTATAATGTCGCTGTGGCTTTGTTGTCACTGCTAACGGCACCGTTAGTGATTCAGTTATGTGGCTATTTATTGGCCGGTGCGGTGACGGTTTTGGTCGCTGTTTTACCGTATTGGTCTCACTTTGAATGGCTAACGGCCAGTTTTTTTCAAAATCACCCCTGGCAACTGGGCATTTTTTTAGGCATTGGTCTGGTTATTCGCGGGCTAAACGATTACTTGGCGTATTTGCTGCAGAATACTGCGTATCAGGGATCAGTGGGGTGGGAAATGGTCTCACTACTGTGTGTTTTGATTATCATCTTGCTGCCGTTACTGCGTCATCAATACGAGTTATTAACGTGTAAACTCCAGCAACGTGATCGCATGCTAGCCGCAACCCAGCAATATACGCAACAATTGGAAAAACAATACTTGGCTTATCGCACATTTCGGCATGATTATAAAAATATTCTCGCCAGCTTAGCCTATGGGATTCAAAATGGCAATATGGCGGATGTGCAATATGCCTACGAATCGGTAGTTGAAACTAGTCAACAAGCGTTACCGCAGGCGCAAGCGCTGGCACTACATTTAATTGCCAATGTGAATTTACGGAGTGCGTTGTTAGTGAAGTACCAACAAGCTTTGCGGCAGGGTGTGGCGTTGACCATCGTGATTCAACAAGTTTTTGCGCCAGTAGCCTTTAAAATTGACGATGGTTTTTATCGCGTTGTGGGCATTCTCCTGGATAATGCCATTGAAGCTGCGCAGGCAACCCCAGAAAAAATGGTAACCGTTGTTTTTGTGGGCTCGGAGCAATTAACGATTATCAATAGTTGTTTGCAGCCGGTCGATATGTCAGCCGCCCAGCAACTTGGGTACTCATCGAAAGTGGGCCATACGGGGCTAGGTTTATATTTTGTCCAGCAATTTTTGGCACAACGGCAGGACATTGAACTGATGACAATTACCGAAAAGCGTCGTGTTCGGCAGGAATTAACGTTTGGGGGAAAAAATTGACCCATTATTATGTTTTAGAAGATCAGCCACAACAGCAACAACGGTTACAGCAAATTATTGGGGCGTGTCAGTTATTTGATCAACCCGCGCAACTATTAGCCGCGTTACAAGCCGATCGCCAACCCAAAGTGATTTTGCTTGATTTAGCTTTGCATCACGTTATGCATGCTGGCCTAAACGTTGCGCAAGCGATTCGTACCTTCGATAGTGTTTCTCCTATTATTATTATCAGTACCCATACTGAATTATTGGCCATGAGCTACCAGTATCAAATTGGCGCGCTAGATTTTGTGGATAAGGCCATGTGTGAAACTAAATTCCGGCAACGCATTCGGTCGGCTATTCGGGTCGCCAATCAGCATCTGGCATTGCAAACGCAGCAATCGCCTGAAATGGTGACCTTGCCCAGTAACCGACGCCAAGAGACGGTGGATGTCAATGACATGATTTATATTGCCAGTAACGTTGCAGCCAGTCATCGCGCAACGATTTATTGTGAGCAACGCCAGATTGATTTGCGAGCGACAATGAAAATGTTGGCGGATTTGAGTGATAAGTTAATTCAAATTCATGCGGCCTATGTCATTAATCGTGATAAAATTTGTCGATTGGACCGTCACAACCATACGGTTATATTAGATACTTGTGTCGCGTTACCTTATTCAAAGCGGCATTTCAAACAGCTTCAAGCGCTGGTAAAGTCGTCTATTGATGCGCTGTAAGTTAAGTTTTTGAAAACGCGGTTAAAACCGACTATAATGGAAACTAGTTTACAAAATAATAGATAAGACGTTTTAATTAACGCTTTGGAGAATATAGATACATGCAAGTTGCAATTATTGGTGCTGGACCGCGGGGTCTGGCTGTCGCAGAGCGGCTCGTTAATCTCGCTGAGGATGATACCAAGCTCGATATTCAAATTTTTGATCCCTATGCGATTGGTGGTCGTGTATGGGATCCGTTCATACCCCAAAATCAACAATTCTTAATGAATACGGTGATTGATCAAATTACCTTATTCAATGATGATTCCATCGAAAATGGTGGGAAGCCACTACCAGGGCCAAATTTGCGCCAATGGCTGGCTGAACAAGCGCCAACATTTTTAGCCGCTCATCCCGAATTTGCGCCAGCATATCAACAAGAAGTTGCCCGCTTAAAGCAACCAGGCGATTTTGCGACGCGGGGAATGATGGGTGTCTATGCAGCCTGGTTTTTTGATTGGTTAACCCAGCGGGTACGACCAAATCAAACGCTGACATTTACGCAACAAGCTGTGACGCAAGTGACCCCGATAGCGCAGAAATTCCAACTCACGTTAGCCGATGGGACGCAAATTTTAGCCGATCAAGTGGTCATGGCATTGGGTCATTCTGATGATACGTTATCAGCAGAAGAAGCTGCCTTTAAAGCTTTTGCGGTGCAACATCAGTTAAAGTATGTGGCGCCAACTCATCCAGCGGAAGCTGATTTGTCAGTCTTTGATGAAAAGGATACCGTTATTATCCGCGGGCTTGGCTTGAGCTTTTTTGATTATTTATTCGCTTTAACTGTGGGGAAAGGGGGGCAATTCGTCCGGAATGATGTCGGTGAATTGCGCTATTTGCCTTCAGGTCATGAACCACACGTCATTGCGGGTTCACGTGGTGGTTTTCCGCTACACGCTCGTGGCGTGAACGAAAAGGATACCAGTGAATTATACGTCCCAAAATTTTTCACACTACCAGCACTAGATGCTTTACGAGCAGCTGGTGGCGGCCATTTGCAATATGATGATTTTGAGAAATTAGTGGTAAAAGAGCTGACTTACAAATATATTTTAAATCAACTCGAGTTGATGCCAAATCGGTTACCTTATGACCAAGCTGAAGCTTTACGCCAAGCTTTGTTAACCAGTGATGATTTAGCAGCGACAGCCCAAGTCTTTGGCCTCACAGATGTGCCAGCATTTGATATTGATTTAATTCGTCATCCAGCCCGTGATTTGGCAGAGGATGTGGACTATCCAACATGGTTTAAAGCATATTTGCGGGCAGATATTGCGGATGCTAAACTGGGTAATAAACATGCCCCATTTGCCGGTGCATTTGATATTATGCGTGATATCCGCGATCGGATTCGTTATATTGTGGAACATGATTATTTTGACGCGGATGAGTACGAAAAATTCCTCAGTCAGTTTAAACCATTCGATGTTTTAGTGTCGGTCGGGCCACCACTTGAACGGCTTGAACAATTGCTGGCTTTGATTGAGGCTGGTGTCTTTGAAGTCACTGCGCCACAGATTCATGTTGAGACGGATACTGAGAAACAACAATTTGTCGCACGTGACGCGCGGCAGCAAGAATTTCGGGGGAATGCATTAATTGAAGCGCGCTTGGGGGCCACTAATCTGGCCATTTCAAAAAACCCCGTGATTGAAAATTTGCGAGCGCAAGGGTTACTTGTCCAACCAACACTGACACGTGCAGACGGGTCAACCTATCAGCTAGGGGCGCCGACCTTTGATCGACAAACTTTTGAAGTGATTGATAAAAATGGTCATAAAGTGCCGCATTTGTATATTTATGGCATTACCTTAGAAGGGCTCAAGTGGTTTGGCACGGTGATACCGCGACCTGGGGTCAATACGGTTATTTTACGTGAAGGCGCCTGGATTGCCCAACGGATTTTGGCGTATGCCTGAGCGATCAGTCATATTGATAATGGCCCAAATGTGGTAAACTAAACACGGATATAGACGACAGTGCGAAAAAATAGAAGCGGAATACATTACTCATGGCAAATATTCAGCTGATTGCAACAGATTTAGATGGCACATTCTTAACGGATGATAAGACATTTGATCATGCGTTATTTCGGATGGTACTCACACAACTGAAAGCACGGCATATTGCCTTTGCGATTGCGACAGGTGTCCATCAGACACGGATTAATCGGTTATTGGCAGGTTTTTTAAATGACGGCATCAGTTTTGTGTCAAATAATGGTGCGCGGGTTGTGTCAGGCGACGGACAAGTGCTCTATGAACGGGCGATTCCACATGCGACGTTACAGCAAATTGCGGCTTTAATCGCTAATTTTGAGCCAAAGCCAGACCAAGGCGTGGTCTACTCAACGGATGATACCGCTTATATCCCACGAGCCTTTGCTGATTTGGTGATGGACAGGCATCTGAAGTATTTTCAAAAGATTGTCATTTTTGATGATGTTGCCGACATTAAGGTGCCAATTTTTAAAGTGACGATGAATTGGCGTCATTTTGATGAAAGTCAGTTCTATACGGCGGCGAAGCAAGTATTAGGGCATACTGTGCATGTGACCGAAACTGGCACCGGGGCGATTGATATTGTCCCAGCAGGGGTAAACAAGGCGGTTGGGCTACAAGTATTAGCTGACCATTTAAGGATTGATATGACGCAGGTTGTGGCTTTTGGTGACGGTGGCAATGATATTGAGATGTTAACCCATGTAGGCTACCCCTTTATCATGCCAAAAACGCAGCTAGTGGGCGACTTTTTGCCGGTTGTGGCTGATAATAACCACGACGGCGTCTCGCGGACAATTTTACAATTATTAGCAAAAAACGACGCCTAGGCTCAGGCGTCGTTTTTTGGTGCTTGGGTGATAAACTGGTATTTTTCTTGATAAATGGCATCCGTATCATAATCGGCTGGCCCATGGACACCGCCTGGTACCCACAAGGTTTTGGCAGGGCGTTGTGTGGCTATTTGATACTGTTGGGCAAGTGTCACACTTTGTAAATAAGGGACAACCGGATCCTTGGTCCCAGCAATTAAGAAAAGGGGTGGCATTTGTGGCGTCAAATAAGTAGCCGGATTGGCCTGTTGCACGCGTTTTGGCACAGTTGCTGGCGCGTGGTGGTCTAACATAATGCCTTCAAAGGCATCGGCTGTGCCCGTTTCTGGAAACTGGGGGGTGATGCCGAGTTGCTGAAATTGTGGGCCCATTTGATCGACTTGATAAGGGCCATATAGGCCAATGACGCGTTGGATTGGCGGTAAGGTTGCTAGATCTGTTGGTGATAGTGGGCCTAGTGGCATACCGGCAGAAAAGCTGGCAGCGGCAAGCACGGCCAATTGCGCACCACTCGATTCACCAATCAGTGTTATGTGCGTCATATCTAAATGATACGCGCTGGCCTGTTGGGCCAAAAAATGCAACGCAGCGCTAATGTCAGCCAATTGTGCTGGGAACTGGTTATGCCTAGGGGAGTTTAAACGATAAGCCATACTGACCACCGCAAAACCATCAGCTAAAAAGCGTAGACTTGGGTTGAGTTTAAAAGAAGATTTTTGTCCGCGTAGTAAGCCACCACCATATAAATCTAAAATAACGGGGGAGGCTTGCTGATTAGTTGGTAAATAAATGTCTAAATGTTGGTGCGAATCAGGACCATAAGCCACGTCACGGATGATAGTCTGGGCGGCCTCAGGGATGGTTGCAGGAATGAAATGGTAAGGTTTGTCTTTAAATTGCATGATGCACCTCTAGCATAGATGAGTTAAGCTCATTATACAGAATGCGTTGGCGCCGCGACAAGGCAAATGCTTGGATGATGCCATAAAAAAAGACCCTAAGGGTCTTGTGATGCAATCTTGATTAAATAGTCAGGTTACCTTTGGTCATGACGTCGTTAATTAGCTTTGGGCGCATTGACGTCGATGTCATTGTTGAGGAAAGGCAACTTTGAACGGAGGAATGGGGTTACCCAGCGATCCAATCCGATTTTGCCAGCATTGTAGCCAGAAATCAATAGTAAACCGCCAATCAAAATGTAAGTTGGGTTAACTGATACGACACCGGCACCTAAGTATGAGAAATTCATAACAAGTGCGAAGAAGCTGGCGGCGATTGTTAATGTCCCGAAAATAAGACCAAGGCCGACAAGGAGTTCACCCCATGACACTAAGAATGAAAAGAACGCCGTATTGTGTCCATTATTGGTGAATGTTGACAAGAACCAGTCATACCAAGGAAAGGCCTTCGCCCCGCTTGGATCCGTAACAGGATGCTTAATCGCACTCATAATCAAACCTGAGGCATCGAAAGGCTTAGGCCCAGTGAGCTTTTCAAACCCGTCTTTTGCCCAACCAAACCCGAGGTAGATCCGGAGTACCGTCAATCCCCACATGGCCACTTTTGAGTGACGTAACCAAAAAATCATAATATTTCTCTCCTTTATTATGCACGAATGTTCGTGATGTTTATTACAATAAGTAAGTATATACGCATGCTTGTGAAAAGTCGAACAAATTAACTTTAAATTTTGCCATTTGATGTAACGAGCCAAAAATAAGCGGACACTGCGGCCTTGAGTGGTGAATCATTAAATCATGAGAAAGTTGATCAAATTATGTCTTGCGTTGATAAAAAATTACTGGTATGATAATTGACGGTGTATTTAAGCCTAGCTTAGCCAACACAAATAATTTCTATATATACAGAGAGATATATAGTCGGAGGAAAATTAAATGAAGCGTTCAACATTGATTGGTGGCCTTGTCGCCGCTGTTGCAGTTATTGGTATTGGTACATCTGTTGCCATGAATTCAGGGGACAAGAAGAAGGATGCCTATTCTGTTGCCTTAGTCACAAGTACTGGCGGTGTCGATGATAAGTCATTTAACCAATCAGCCTGGACTGGTATCAAGCGCTATGGTGAAAAGAACGGCTTAAAGCAAGGGCCAAACGGTTATACTTACTTTGTCTCAAATGACAATTCAGAAATTAAGTCAAACTTGCAACAAGCTGTGAAAGCCAACTATAAGTTGGTTGTCGGGATCTCATTTATGGGTGGTCCGGCAATGAATCAAGTCGCAAAGGCTAACCCTAAGACAGACTTTGCTATGGTTGAAGCGAAAGTGCCAACTAAGAATGCTGTCTCAATTATGTTCCACTCAGAACAATCATCTTATCTTGCCGGTGTTGCGGCAGCGACAGTGTCAAAGACGGGTAAGATTGGTTTCGTCGGTGGTGTTAAGGGTGAAGTTGTTGAACAATTTGAAGCCGGCTTTAAAGCTGGTGTGTTGGCAACAAATCCAAAGGCAACCTTCGTGTCACAATATGCGAATACCTTTACAGACGCTGCTAAGGGTAAGACCATCGCGGCAGCTATGTATGCAAGTGGCGTTGATGTGATTTTCCAAGCTGCGGGCGCAACAGGTAACGGTGTCTTTGCCGAAGCGAAGGCCGAAAACGAAAACACAACGGCTGATCACAAGGTTTGGGTCATCGGTGTTGATATGGATCAAAAGCGTGATGGGGAATACACGG
>USIU01000019.1 GCA_900554745.1 uncultured Leuconostoc sp. | reverse complement strand
TGGTTTGTCAGCGCAAGCACAATCACGTGCCTACAACGCTGTTGCAAATGGTGGCTTGCCAACAAACCACTTCCGCACAAATGGTGAAGTCGTTGCCATTGGTTGGAGTGCTGGTACTGTAATTAACGCTTGGTACAACGAAACAAATATGATGACAAATGGCACACCAGGTCACCAAATGTGGGTTACTAACGCACGCGCCTCAGCTGTTGGCTTCGGTATTGTGGGTAACACAATTGTCGGTGTATCTGACGCCGGTCAATATTAATTGATGACAGATGGCTAATAATTGGCTAGATATCGCACTAACGCAGTTGGGGAAGACATACCAATCCTCAGGTGCGTTTGTTGCTTTTGTCATGAATGCGTCCAACATCAAGGCTGATGGACAGACGGGGCATTGGTCACAAGACTTGATTGATTTGATTTATGACGTGTATGAACTAAATACTGTTGAAAACACACGACCAGGCGATTTATTATTCTGGGGGATTCCCGAACAGCCTTACAGTGTTGGCATCTATGTCGGTGGCAGCCATTATATTGCTGTTGATGAAAATGACGCCCAGGTTAAGATTCAGACGCTGAATCAGAGTTGGTATCCGACATTTGCCGGCACAGTGCTTTAGATTTATTTTTGAAATCAAAAAGAAATATTTTTGTCACAAAAGACATTTAAAACACTTTTTTGTGATATGTTTGTGTTCTTGATAACGAAGTGAAAAGAAGGTACAACATCTCCGTTATGCTAATTTGGTACACTTATCATTGTCGAGAAGACCTCAAACAATGATACTTAATCAAGTCTTTAACTTTTAAGGAGTTACCTATATTATGAAAACATCTACTATGCTTAAATCTGCTGTTGCTGCCGGTGCCTTTGCTGTTGCTGGTGTTGCAACTGCCAATGCCGATACGATTACTGTTCAAGCCGGTGATACATTATCAAAGTTAGCGCGTGCCAACGGGACAACTGTTGATGCTTTGGTGAAGGCTAATGGCATTTCAAATCCTAACTTGATCTTTGTTGGACAACAATTACAAACTGAAGGGACTGCTAACGTTGCTGCGTCAGCACAACCAGCTGCGACACCAGCAGCTTCAGCCCCAGCAGCAACTGCCAATGGGACTTATACGGTGAAGGCTGGCGACACATTGAACCGTATCGCTGCTGCAAACGGCACATCAGTTGCTGCTCTTGCTGCTGCAAACGGCATTCAAAACATCAATTTGATCACGGTTGGTCAAGTATTGAAATTGTCTGCCGATGCAACTCCAGCAGCACCTACGCCGGCACAATCAGCAGCACCGGCGCAAACACAACCAGCAGCGCCAGCACAACCAGCTGCTTCTGGTAGTGTGCCTGACGACGTGAAGTACATTGCAGCAGCTGATACAAACCGTGATGGCTTTATGACAGCTGCAGAATACTTGGCATATCAAGCAAATGGTGGCGCAACTGCGCCGGCAGCCCCAGCACAAGCTGCTCCAGCAGCACCACAAGTTACGCAAGTTTCAACAGCCGGTAACTCTGCTGCGGTAACAATGTTGAACGCATTGAACGCCTTGCGTGCGTCATTGGGACTACGCCCAGTAACTTTGGATGCTGGTTTGTCAGCGCAAGCACAATCACGTGCTTACAATGCGGTTGCAAATGGTGGTTTGCCAACAAACCATTTCCGTACAAATGGTGAAGTTGTTGCCATTGGCTTTGGTTTCAATCAAGTGATTAGTGCTTGGTATAATGAGACAGGTATGATGACAAATGGTACACCAGGTCACCGCATGTGGGTAACTAACCCACGTGCAACATCAGTTGGTTTTGGTGTCGTTGGTGGTACAATTGTTGCCGTATCTAACGTTGGTCAATACTAATAAAATCTTCAAAGACGCCCTTGTCGGCGTCTTTTTTTGTATAATAGTAAGTAGAGGATCAGCGTTTTATGACATTAGTTTTTGAAACATTAACACCAGAAGAATATCAACAATTTGAATTACAGCACCCATTGGGTAGCTATACGCAATCTATTTTACAATATTCCCTTTTGCGTCAGCGCCAGCGTGACGCATTTTTGTTGGGTGTCAAAGATGACGGCCGAATTGTTGCGGCGGCGTTAGTGACCACCGAAATAACCCGCTTTGGGCACGTTTATCTGTTTGATCGAGGGCCGTTGATGGACTTTAATGATCGCGAGTTGGTGACGTTCTTTGCACGAGCGGTGCGTGATTTTGCCAAAAAACAAGGCGCGCTTTATATGATTTGGCGGCCGAATGTCACTTATGCCAATACGGATGATAAGGGGCAATTAATTGGGGCTACCAACGATCAATTCTTAGCCATGATGACGGCTGCAGGTTTCACGCATGAACCGTTCCAATTTGGTATGTCAACCACGGGGTCACCGACTTGGGAATACGTGAAACCTTTAGTTGGTTTAGATAGTGAGCAAGCGATTCGGCAATCTTATACAAAGAATGCCCAATATTATTTAAAGAAAAATCAGCAATTTGGGATTCAATTACGCGAACTGTCGCGTGAAGACTTACCAGAATTTAAACAATTAACGCAAACAACTGCGGATCGACTACACTATCACGATAAAGACTTATCATTTTATGAAGCGATTTATGATAATTATGGTGATGATGCGACCTTTGTTTTTGCGGAACTGAATTTTGAACGCTACCTGGCCGAAGAAAATCAAAAAGTTGCGGCGTTGGATCAAAAGTTAGCTAAAATTCAAGAAAAGATTGACAAGTATCCGCATCAGGATAAGTTTAAACGACAATTTGCTGAATTTGATGATCAAAAGCAACATCACCTCAAGCGCATTGAAAAAGCGAGTCAACAATTTACCGCTGCTGGTCAAGCAACGGTAGTCGTGGCTGGCGCATTGTTTATTGCGCAACCCCAAGAAATGACGTACTTGTACTCAGGGACTTATGAAACTTATATGGACTACTACGCGCCGTATCAGATTCAAGATGACATGATTCGACGGGCGGTGGCGCAAGACATCCCGTGCTATAATTTTTATGGTATTTCGGGTCGTTTTGATGGTTCGGATGGGGTGTTAGGCTTCAAAACAGCGTTTGCTGGACATGCGCGGCAGCTCGTCGGCGACTTTATTTTGCCAGTTAATGGGACAAAATATCGTCTATACCGGTTATTGAAGCGTTTAACAGGTCGCAGCTAAACGGTACGCTTGGGATGACAGCGTCGCGTTCACGGGATGAGGAGGCAATTTGATGGAAGTGACACATTTTGGACATGCAGCATTACGGGTTGTGTCGGATGACACGACGATTTTAGTCGATCCGTTTATCACGCAAAATCCTTTTTTAGAGGATGCGGACGAACTAGTTGAGACATTGGCAGCCGATTTTATTATCGTGACACATCCTCATGAAGATCATGTGGGCGACACGGTAGCCATTGCGAAACGCACCGGCGCCACCATTGTGGTTTTAGCGGATACGCACTATGATTTTCTGGCAACTGATGATTTACCGGTTATCGCACCGAATTTTGGTGGGGAAGTGTTCCTCACGCCGACCATTAAGCTTAAATTTTATCCCGCTTGGCATGCGGTAACAACGACTGATCATGCCAGCATGTCAGCCGGTTTTGCCCTTTATGTCGAAGGGAAGTTGCTTTATTTTGCGGGTGATACTGGCTTGTATTCTGATTTGAAATTGGTCGCTCTACGACAACCCGTTGATATGGCTTTCTTACCAATTGGCGGCTACTACACGATGACACAAGATGATGCTTTGATTGCGGCGAGCTTCCTAACCGCCGCACATGTGTTACCAATCCATTACGATACTTTCCCAAAAATTAAAGCCGACGTCACACGCTTTATTGCTGACTTACCGGACGGTGTTGGTTTCAAACCAGCTATTGGTCAACCCTTTAATTTTTAGTGGTATAATGATTGAATATTTAATTGGGGGCCATTATGGACAACGAAATCATGAGCCGATCAGCACGGCGCGCACAACAAGATCACACACCGCAGCAGGCAAGTGGTGGGCAGCCACCTAAAAAGCCCCGTCGACGTCGTAAATGGTGGCGGTGGCTACTAGGACTAATCGTGTTACTGGGCATTATTGGTGGGGTTGTTTTCGCCACAATTTTGGGAAACGTGCACAAGTCAGTGGATAAAATGTATCGTAGCGCTGACGTCAAAAAAGCGCGGAATGTCACGGACCTCTTGAAAGCCGGGAAACCGTTTTCAATGCTTGTCTTGGGGACAGATACGGGCGCGTTAAAGCGTGATCGGACTGGCTTGACCGACTCAATGATGCTGATTACGGTAAATCCCAAGACTAAAACAACGACCATGATGTCGATTCCACGTGATATCATGGTTGCCATTGCCGGGGCTGAGTCTACTTTCCCACAAAAGTTAAACGCAGCTTTCCCAATTGCGGGTGTTGGCGCGACGTTAACGACTTTGCAAGACTATCTGAACGTGCCGATTGATTTTTATGTGTTGGTGAATATGGGTGGTCTGGAAAAATTGATTGATCAAGTTGGCGGCGTTAAAGTGGTGTCACCACTGACCTTTACTTATACACCAGAAGCAGACACGACACCCGAAACCTTTAAGTACTTTAAGGGTAAGTCGCAGTTTGAATATGCTAAGGATGGGAAAAACTTCAAGTCTTATTCGACGATGGATGGTAACGCTGCTTTGTCATTTTCACGGATGCGCTATGATGATCCGCAAGGCGATTATGGCCGTCAGTTACGACAACGGCTGGTTTTGCAGGCTTTATTGAAGAAATCTGCGAGTGTGTCAACCTTGCTGAATGATAAGTTTATGGCCTCAATTGCAACGAACGTTGAAACTGATATGACGTATAATGATTTGATGAATTTAGCCAAGAAATATATGCCAGCGGCCAAAAATCAAGTCTCCGATCATATGCAAGGGGTTGGCGATATGTATGCCGGTGTCAGTTACCAAATGGTGCCTGAATCTGAAAAACAACGGGTCACCAATAAGTTGCGCCAATCACTGGATTTACCAGCTAAAAAAACTGGGACGCAATTTGGGAGTGCAGTACCAGCCTTTGGCTACTGGATTGCTGAGCGTAATCTCAATGTGATTAACGAAACAATGGATCCACAATAACCAAAAACGATTACTTTTGTAATCGTTTTTTTACGTGTTGTAGATGGATTACTGACGTAATCACCACAATGCTTGGGTACAATAAAGGTGTTGAATAACAGAAATGGAGATGACTCATGCAACTAGCAGGCGATACTTTACAACAACACGATCTTCCAATTGGTGATCGTCACAAACATCACGTTTTTCATACGACACCGGCAGAAAAGCGGGTGGTGCTCGTATTATTGGGTATTGGGGCATTATCATTACTCGTTGCGACATTTTTTGATAAGAATGTGACGCAGGCAATCATGAATCAAAACTCGATTTTTGGTAATCTGTTTCAAAATTATGCGGATCAAGGGGCGCAAGTTGTGACCTTTACCTCGGCTGAAGTCATTGCCTGGTTTGTTTGGCGCCGCATCGATGATGTCGTGATTAAGTACATCATGACCGCGGGGATGCTGATCTTGGCGTTCAACCAGATGCTCTCGTTACTACAAGATGCGCTCAGTTACACGTTTTCAATGCTCAATAATATTCAAAAAGGAGTGCCAATGGGGATTGCCAATAATACCGCAGCGGTGCAAAACTATCCAGAAACGTTACGTTGGGGTTTGGCAATTGTTGTCACCGTGCTGTTATCGTGGTGCTTTGCCAATTGGCTGAATAAAAAATCTGATAGTGATATGAATTACCTCATTGTTGTGGCCGTGGTCGGGATTGCAACTGTTTTCATTGCACAAACGATGATTGGCGAAATGAAGACATTGTGGGGCCGATTCCGACCCTATGAAATGACAACAGTGTCTGGGCAAACTTTCAGTGAATTCACGCCTTGGTATCACATGAACGGCGCAAACGGACATAACTCGTTCCCATCGGGGCATACAATGTCGGGTTGGCTATTCTTGTATCTGGCCTTGTTTGTCCCGCGCGAAAACATTTCCGCCCAAAAGAAAATGACGATTTTTGGGATTGCGATGGGGATTTTGACGGGTTTGAGTCGTGTACGTATCGGTGCGCATTGGTTAAGTGACGTGACTGTTTCGAGTATTTTGACGGGGCTGCTCATTTTTGCAGCCAGCCGTTTAATCGGCGCCCATTTTGTTGAAAACCAAGCGACTTTGGGTCAGTTATCCCACGAATAGCGACACCGCATTGTGCAAACGACAGCTTATCATGAGCTGTCGTTTTTTAATTGGCTGTGCCAAACTGTCTTCATAACGAGATTGTAATATGCTTAAATGCCCGTTTGATAGGCTTATTTGTTATACTAGTAAGTAATAAATTATATCTAGGATAGGCACATGAGCTATTTAGCTATTGTTGATCTCGGTAGTAATTCTGCGCGTATGGTTGTGGAAGCGCTACACGAAGATGGGACGTACACGGAAATTATCCGTGAAAAACAAGATACGCGTATTGCCCAGGGGATGGGGGCAGAGCAAATTTTAAAAGAAATCCCGATAGCCCGGACGATTGCGGCACTGAAGTATTTTCAATCAGTGTATGCGCCGTTTAAACCAACGGTCATTGCCATTACCACTGCGGCAGTACGTGTGGCGAAAAATCAAGCAGCATTTTTAGCCCGCGTCGAACGTGAAACGGGTCTTCAGTTTCGTGTGCTGACAGGGAAAGAAGAAGCTTACTATGACTATTTGGGTGTGGTTGCCACTTTACCGATTCGTGATGCGGTGATATTAGATACAGGCGGTGCCTCAGTTGAGCTCATTGGGGTGTCGGGCGGCCAAGATGAGGCAGCTGTGAGTTTACCCTTTGGGGCGGTCACGTTATCGGAAAAGTTTCATTTAGCTAATGACATTGATCAAGCTGATATTACAGCGGCTTGTGATTACATCCTCGCGCAATATCATACGTTACCTTGGCTAGCAACGTATGTCGGGCAGCCGGTGGTCTTATTAGGCGGCGCGAACCGCTCACTGGCGCGTATGGGCCAACAGTTGTCTTCTGAGCATGCGGTAAGGATGCTGCAAGGGTTTGATATGCCTATTACGCAGGTCCAACAAATTTTTGCTCGGCTACGGGACATGAGCCGATCGGAACGCGAACATATGGCTGGCTTGGAAGTCTCACGGGCTGATATTATTGTGAGTGGCTTATTGCCATTGTTGAATTTAATGACGGTGATACAGGCACCACGCGTTATTTTTTCTGAAAGTGGCGTTCGTGAAGGCTTGATTGCAGAGATGATGAAAGATAATGCATAAAAAATACTATGAATTGACGCCAGATGAACGTTTGGCGTCTTTGAATTTAGCGCAACAAGATGTGCAGGCGTGGCATGACAATCAAAGTGCTACCAATGCACAAATTGTGGAAAATTATATGAGTGATTTTCGAGTGCCACTAGGGATACTAAAAGATATCATCGTGGCTGACCGACATGTGACGGTGCCAATGGCGACAGAGGAACCCAGTGTCATTGCTGCGGCTAATCATGGGGCCAAACTATTGAATCAAGGTGGTGGCGTGACGGTTAACTTGCCAGAACGCTCGGCTTTGATTGGCCAATTGTTATTTTCTGGGGTAGCTTATGATGCACTAGCAGCGTTTGTTGCGCGTGAGCAAGCGACACTTTTTTCCGTTGCGCAGCAAGCAAAACCCTCTATTTATCGCCGTGGTGGTGGGTTGATCACCGTAACGGCCCGGGCGGTGTCAGCCACCAATGTGAGTGTTGACTTTGTAATTGATACTCGCGATGCGATGGGCGCCAACATTGTCAATACTATTTTGGAAGCCGAGCAGGCGGTGTTTGCAGATTTTCAGTCGCAATTTGTCGGTGCCATTCTATCCAATTATGCCACTGAACAGTGTGTCACGGTGACGGGGCGCGTACCAATCGCCAGTGTCGGCGGCCACGCTGTTGCTAAACGATTGGTGCAGCTCAATCAGTTTGGGCACCAGGATGTTTATCGTGCAACCACTGAAAACAAAGGTCTGTTTAATGGCATAGGGGCCGTGACGTTGGCGACAGGTAATGACTGGCGGGCAGTTGAGGCAGCTGGGCACGCTTTTGCGAGTCGTGAAGGACGCTATCAATCCTTAACGACTTGGACCATTGTTGGGGACTTTTTAGAAGGCCAACTAACGCTGCCGATTTCGGTGGGCCTCGTTGGGGGTGCCATTTCAGCGATGCCGCAAGCCAAGCGCGCTTTAGCAATTGTTGCGCCGCAAACAGCTGATGAGCTGCGCGGGATTATTTTGGCCGTTGGGTTGGCCCAAAATTTGGCGGCACTTAAAGCGATTGCGGATGGCGGTATTCAAAAAGGTCATATGAGAATGCAGTATCGCGCTTTAGCGTTGCAAGTTGGTGCGCGTGACGATGAAATTGCCACTTTGGTTACACAATTACAGGCGGCGGAACAAGTAGATGCAGCCGTCGCAACAAACCTACTAAGGGAGATGAGAAAATGAATCCAAAAATCCAAACATTACTAACGGCGGTTAATGACCTTTATCCAGGGACGGTCATGACCCGTATCGGTGGTCCGGTGACTGATGAATTACACATTGATCGCGTGTCCCAAGAACTGTTTGAAGATCGCTTATTGATTGAATTGGCAGAAGGAACTGAGAGTGATTTCCTATTTGGTAACGAATTATTAAAAATGTTACTGACGTTAAATGGGGTGACGCCGCAACTCTTTTTTGCCTTAACTTTTCAGGATGATGCCTTGGATCAGCAACTGATTCAAATCGCCACACGGATGCACCGGACGGTGGTGCATGCGATTACGTATCGTGAATTACACCAAAAAGGGATTTTGACTGACGCGACACAGCGTGCGTATTTGGCCGGCGTGAAGTCAGAATTGACGGTTGAAAATGGTGAATTGGATGATGAAAGCCTTTGGCGTTTATTAGCCTTATTGGATGCACTGGTTTTTGCGGACGCGAGCGGTGCTGACTTTTCCGAATTGGCAATATTGTATCCGTTAGCGTATACCGCAGCGGCTAAATTAGTGGCCCCAATCTTAGCCGCTGACTTAAAACAACCACGTCACATTCGTCGTCAAATGACAGCTTTGTTTGGTGGTGTCGATGAAGTATTAACTGCTTGGGGTAAGCCAACCGTGAACGCTAAGGAATATGTCACGTTAATGAGTGTCCTATCTGAACGTCAACTGTCATTGCCAGTTAGTCAAGTCTTTACGATTTATCACTCAGAAATGATTGATTTTCAAACGAAGAAAACTGCCTATGTTGGGTTGGGACAAGTTGATTCACAAAATAGTTTTGTCGTTTCAAAGCCGGATGATCAAGATTCAGCAGCCTTTTTCAAGGCACTTTATCAAATGAAAGTCGGCGATCTCTTTCATAAGCTTGCGTTACCCTACATTCAACGACGTTAAGAGGGCGTAAGAAATGTTGGTCACACCAGAAATTCAAGCACAATTTGATACTGCTCAAAATATTGTTTTCATGACCGGTGCTGGTATCTCTACACCATCAGGTATTCCGGATTACCGATCAAAAAATGGGTTATATCAAGGGAATACGTTACAACCAGAATATTTATTATCAGCGACGGCTTTTCAAGTGGCACCGGAAATACAGTATCAATTCATGAAGGATCACATGTATTTTCCCGATGCCGTACCGAATGTCATTCATGACAAAATGGCACAATTTACCCAAAAAGGCCAAGCTCGAATTATCACCCAAAATGTGGATGATTTGCATGTTAAGGCGCAGACCGTACCGTCGCGTTTAATTCGGTTTCATGGGTCGTTGTATGACATTTATGCACCTGTTGATCAGCAACCGGCAAGTGTCACGGATTATCTCACCAGCATGCGTCGTGCAGATGGGGCGCTGCTCCGACCACGAATTACGTTTTATGAAGAAACGCCATTTGAGGTTGAGCAGGCAGTGGCGTGGGTGCGTCAAGCTGATTTAATCGTGATTGTCGGGACGAGCTTTCAGGTGTATCCCTTTGCAGGCTTATTGCAGTATGCCACCGCTGGGACACCAATCATGGCCATCAACTTGACACCCATTGAGACGGCCTATCCCGTCACGCAAATCATTGGGGATGCTACGACCTTTTTTGAAGCATTGCAAGTCTCGCCCAATGTAAACTGACGGGATAAAAATAGGTGTCTGACGCCTTGTTACACAACTGTAATTATTTAATGAAAGGGCTTACGGTTCCAGTAGCTATTAGTCAGGTTTATCATTTAAGACAAAGATTAGTCCAAAAAACGCCGGTGAGGGATGACCGGCGTTTTTATTGTGTTGACGAATAGGATGAAAAGTGGGATATTTAATATATATTAGGGCGTAAATAGCCGAGTTAGATACCTTTCATAAGCTTTCAACAACTGAGTTGAATGAAACCCTTTATGAAAAATATTTAGCACTTTAATACGCGTTTAGCTCACGGTTAAGCGGCGCCAAAAAAAGTGAATACTAAATGCGTACTTTAGTCGGAATTCGTATGTTTTTGTCCTGAAGAGAAATCCAAAGGAGAAGTAGAATGCAAGATTCAACAAAAGATCAAGCAAACACTAAGCATCATTTCGTCGAAACGACTGAGGAGCAACTCAGTCTAGGCGACGTAAATGGTTCGATCGAAGCCCCCAAGGACGGCTCATTTTGGCGCAAACTTTTAGCCTTTTCGGGGCCAGGTGCGTTAGTTGCCGTTGGGTATATGGATCCCGGTAACTGGGTGACGTCTGTTAATGGTGGGGCTCAGTACCATTACGTTTTGTTGTCAGTGGTTTTGATTTCATCTTTGATTGCCATGATGTTGCAATACATGGCGGGGAAGTTGGGGATGGTCAAGCAAGAAGATCTGGCACAGGCGACACGTGCCCGTACCAATAAAGCGGGTGGTTATGCGTTGTGGGTGATTACCGAATTAGCCTTAATGGCAACGGATATTGCCGAAGTCATTGGTGCGGCCATTGCTTTGCACTTGCTGTTTGGCTGGTCGATGATCGCCTCAGTATTGACCACGGCTTTTGATGTCCTCCTCTTGTTGTTACTGATGAAATTTGGTTTCCGCAAGATTGAGGCGATTGTCATGACCTTGATTTTGACCATTTTATTGATTTTCGCTTATCTAGTGATCTTATCAAAGCCAGACGTTGTGGCGATGTTTGGGGGTTATCTCCCACAGCTACAAGCCGTTTCATCACATGGGCCAAAGGGCGTGGACTCACCATTGTTGATGTCACTGGGGATTATTGGTGCGACCGTTATGCCGCACAATTTGTACCTCCACTCATCAATTGCTCAAACGCGTAAAATTGACCGTGAAAATCCAGGTGAATTAAAAGAAGCCGTGCGTCTGATGACGTGGGATTCTAACATTCAGTTGTCATTAGCCTTTGTCATCAACTCATTGTTGTTGGTATTAGGGGCAGCGTTGTTCTTTGGCCATGCCGATCAGGTTGGGACGTTTGGTGCGATGTATGATGCGTTGGATAATAAGGCCATTGCTGGCGCAGTTGCATCACCAGTATTGTCAACATTGTTTGCCGTGGCCTTGCTGGCCTCTGGTCAAAACTCAACCATTACAGGGACACTAACCGGTGAAATTGTGATGGAAGGCTTCATCCGCTTGCGTGTGCCAATGTGGATTCGTCGTGTGATTACACGTGGTTTAGCCTTGATTCCAGTCATTATCTTTACATTGATATATGGTGGCGCCGAAGCTGAGTTGGATCAACTACTCGTTTACTCACAAGTTTTCTTATCACTGGCTTTGCCATTTGCGATGGCACCGTTGATTTATTTCACGTCGTCAAAGAAAATTATGGGTGACTTTGCTAACCCACGTTGGATGGCCATTTTGGGTTGGGTAGTCTTTGTTGTCTTGACGGTCTTAAACTTTCAGATTATTATGGACTTAGTTACAAAAGTCGTGAATGGTTGATTGTGTGTTAAAAAAGGAGAGATTGGATGAGTGAATTAAATTTAGACATCGAACCAATACAATTTAAGCGCATTTTGGTGGGGGTTGATGAATCAGAACAAGGCTATGTCGCTTTAGCCAATGCGATCCATCAAGCCAGTGAGGATGATGCACATCTGATTATTGCCTCAGTGCTGGAATTAGATGATTTATCAACAATTGATGCCCTGCATTTGGATGCCATTAAAGAACGGCGCGCTGCTATTGAGGCTAATTTGGCCAAATATGCGGCTTATGCTAAGTCAAAGGGCGCTGAAAATGTTTCAACTATCTTTGCTGATGGTGACAAGGCTGGCGAAGTGCTCTTACAAGACGTGGTACCAAAAGTAC
>USIU01000018.1 GCA_900554745.1 uncultured Leuconostoc sp. | reverse complement strand
TGCCATTTTCAAATTTCGAGTGTACATTCATTGCATCCAAGATGAGCTGCAAATTTTTCACATCAAGAATTTGAGGTACCGTATCAAAAGTCACTGGTGTATCCGCCAAAATAGCAGCTGGAATGAGTGCAACCGTCGAGTTTTTTGCGCCACCGATTGTGACTTCACCATGGAGGCGCTTGCCTCCGTGTACAATTATTTTAGCCATGAGGTTTCCTTGTAATCGTTATAGTCCACTGACAATTATACCGTGCCAACAAACTTAACTCAAATTTAATTAGAAAAGATTTTAACGCACTTCCACGTGAAGTTGCGTCACCAAAGCATGCGTTACCCGTTCAAAGTCCGCGTTAACTTCTGCTTCCACTAGTGTCTCATCATTATCTTGATACGTCAATGTATAGGCTAACGAACGCTTACCGGCAGGCAATTTATCCCCTGTGTAGACATCAAATAATTGTACGTCCACGAGCTTATCACCGGCTGTTTCACGAATCAAAGCGACAATGTCTGCATGCTGAATTTGTTCATCAACTAACAACGCCGCATCGCGTCGCATTTGTGGAAAACGTGAAATTGGCGCATAAACGACGTCGCCAGTTACTTGTGACATCACCGCAAACAAATTGAGCTCAAAGCCAAATACCGGTGCCAACTTATGAGCTTGGGTTACCTGAGGATGAATTTGCCCCACAAAGCCCAGGTAAACATCGCCACTGTAAATATCAGCTGTTTGGCCAGGGTGCATGTTTTGATGGCGCTGGGTGGCTTCATAACGCACATTTTCAACCCCGATTTGAGCCAAATATTCGGCCACAATACCCTTAATATCATAGAAATCAACCGGCTTTTGCGTTTTAGCTTGTTGCCAACTTGACGTTGCGCGTGTACCCGTCAAAACGCCAGCCAAATGTTCCATTTCCGTTGGCAAAGTATTATCGGCATTACCAATAAAAATACGACCTTGTTCATAAAGCGCGACGTCTGACACCCCATGATTGACATTGTAAACAACATCTTCCAATAGACCAGCCAAAAGATTTTGACGTGCTGTCGTCCGATCTGAGCTCATTGGATAATCCAATGCGACCACTTTTTCACCAGGATTTTCGGCAAATTGTTGCGCCTTTTCTGGTGTCGTTAAAACATATGAAATGGCTTGGTTTAAACCTAAGCTTTCCATAATGCGCCGGCTTGCCCGAATTTGACGCTGACGGCGTGAGAGATGACCAGGTGTCGTTGGCCCATAGGGTAGCGTGACTGGTAAGTTGTCGTAACCATAAAGGCGTGCAATTTCTTCAATCAAATCAGCTTCAATCCGCAAATCTGGGCGCCGTGCTGGCAAGGCCACTTGGAGCGTGTCGGCTTCAATTTGGTAGTCAAGTGCTAATTGATTAAAAATAGCGGTAATATCTGACAATGTCAGCGTCGTTCCCAAAATTTGGTTAACCCGTGCGACGGTTAGTGGCATCACAATGGTGTCATAAGGTGTATCCGCCGCCACGACGCGACCACGCGCAACCTGACCATCAGCTAATTCACCAATCAGTTGCGCAGCATGATCCAACGCTTTAAACGTGGCATCCCAGTTCACGCCACGTTCAAAGCGCGCGGAAGCTTCTGAATGCAAATTATGGCGACGCGCGGTTGCACGCACCAAACTAGGGTTAAAGACGGCCCCTTCCAACACAATGTGACGCGTCGTGTGATCAACTTCGGAACTAGCACCGCCCATCACACCAGCTAACATCAACGGTTCATTAGCAGTCGCAATCACAATATCTTCACCGGCCCGTAAATCACGCGTTTGCTCATCTAACGTCACCAATTGTTCCGCTGTTTTAGCACGGCGCACATGCACTGTTTTATCAGATAATTTATCTAAATCAAAGGCATGTAAGGGTTGACCATATAGCAACATCATGTAATTCGTTATGTCAACGATATTGTTGATTGGGCGCATTCCCGCATTCCAAAGTGCTTTTTGCAACCAGAGTGGTGAATCACCAACCGTCACGTTGTTCACCACACGCAAAGCATACTTTGGCGCCAACGTATCGTCTTCAATGACAACAGCAACTTGATCACTAGCTGAGGCGTCAGCTTCAACTAAATCAAAAGTTGGTTCAGTCACGGGTTGTTTTAGCATCGCCCCAAATTCATACGCTGTGCCAATCATTGAGAGCATATCCGCGCGATTAGGCGTGAGATCCGTGTCCATGACGGGATCCGTCATGCCCAAAGCCACGAGGGCATCATCGCCTGGTTGGACGTCATCATTTGGGCCAAAGACATAAATGCCGGCTTCAAAGTCCTTAGGCGCAATTTTGTTGTCAAAGCCAATTTCTTGTAAGGCCACCAACATTCCGTAAGACATTTCACCGCGCAAATTTGCTGCTGTTAACGTCATTAATTCCCCAGATTCGCGGTTAATAATGTGTGCGCCGACCTTGGCCAACACGACCAATTGTCCTTCAGCCACATTTGGTGCGCCAGTCACCACTTGCACTAATTCTGGTTCACCAATGTTGACTTGGGTAATGACCATATGGTCAGAATCAGGGTGTGGCACCACACTGACAACTTCAGCAACGACTAAGCCATCTTGTTGTTGCGCCAGGGTTGTGACACTATCGACCTCGACACTGGTACGTGCCACTTGTTCAGCTAAATCCGCCACTGCTTGCTGATCGAGCGAAATCGCTTGGTCCAAGTAGTCATTTAACCATGTTAAATTCGTTTTCATGTTTAGTTCCCCTTTCGGTTAAATTGTGACAAGAAACGGCCATCGTTCAAATAGAATTGACGAATATCATCAACCCCATATTTCAACATCGCAAAGCGGTCTGGTCCCAAACCAAAGGCAAAGGCCGAATACTTTTCCGGATCAATGCCGTCCATACGTAAGACGTTGGGATGCGTCATCCCAGCACCCAACACTTCAATCCATTCGATGTCTTCTGGCTTCGTGTCGGGTGTCACTTCATTCCAAGACACATCAACTTCAACAGAAGGTTCTGTAAATGGGAAATAAGAAGGTCGCATCCGAATTTGATGCTTCTCGCCAAATAAGGCTTGCATGATCGACAATAACGTCCCCTTCAAATCAGCCATTGTGATATTTTCACCCACAACCATCCCTTCAACTTGATGGAATTGGTGTGAATGCGTCGCATCATCGGTATCACGGCGATAAACTTTCCCTGGCGCAATCATCTTGAGTGGGCCCTTTGAAAAGTCATGCTTTTCCAATGACCGGGATTGCACCGGTGAAGTTTGCGTTCGCAACAAAATTTCCGGCGTAATGTAGAAGGTATCTTGCATATCGCGGGCGGGGTGATCTTTTGGCAAGTTTTCCCGTTCAAAGTTATATTCGTCCGTTTCAACTTCTGGTGAATCAACGGTGTCATCAATCACTTCAAAGCCTAGCCCTAAGAAATGTTGTTCAATTTCATCAATAATTTGTTGCAAAACGTGGGGTTGTCCCACAACATGTGCGCTGCCTGGCAACGTCACGTCAATTGTTTCAGCAGCTAACTGTGCTTCAAGTTGTGCTGCTTCAGCGGCTGCCTTTTTTTCGGCCAACAAAGCAGTGATCGTTTGGCGCACATCATTGCCAATTTCCCCCACTGCCTTCCGGTCTGCGGGCGCCACATCTTTCATGCCCTTGAGCAAAGCAGTTAATTCCCCTTTTTTACCCAACAAACTGACCCGCAGCGCTTCAATATCTGCGTCTGCGGCATTAATTCGTTCTACCGCTGAAGCCTTTAATGCGGTTAGTTCTTCAGTTAAACTCATGATCATGTCCTTTCAATCTGCATCCTTATGCTTTAATCACGTGAATAAAAAACGTCCCATGTTATCTTACGATAACATGGGACGTTTGATCGTGGTACCACCCAATTTTCTGACTTTCGTCAGCTCTTGATGACAATAACGCTGTCACAACGTTGGTGATTAGACCAAACACTCCTGACTGAAATTCATCATAGACGCAAATGCCATACTCTCACCAATCTGTATCGCTCGCTGAATTTGTTCTATCATTACTAGGTCATTCATCGTGTATCAAACATATTTGACTGTTTTAGCACGATTTTTGATTGTTGCGGGCCAAATTGACCCCACACCAAAATGTGCTAGACGATAACTCTAGTATATCATGACAAAGCGTTCGTGTCGTCATGTTTTGTCTGTGCCACGTTATTATATCGATCTGACCATTCATGAATGGCTGCCATCAGTGGGCGCATCGCTTCACCTGACTCGGTCAGCTTATATTCAATCAGACTAGAATTTTCGTACGTCACCCGATTGACCAATTGCGCCGCTTCCAGTTCTTTCAGCCGTTCGACCAAGACACGGTCAGAACAGCCAGAAATTGCCCGTGACAATTCTAAGAAACGCTTTGGGCCACTAATGAGCAAGGTTTCGATGATCAGACCATTCCATTTGCGACCTAGAATCTGAAAGGTATTAGTGAAATTCTCGCAGAGTAAATCCTCTGTATGTTCTGCTAATTTTGCCATCATTTTCCCTCTGAGTTATTGATGTGTTCATAATAACACAAAGCGCGCAACTTGACAAAAAGTAAGTAGTTAGAATAGTCGGCTTTATAGCAAGGTTTTCGCCAAATAGAAGCAACCCAAGATACCGGCATTATCACCGTTGGCCACTGGCACAATATAGTCGTCCAATGGCGGTACTGCCAAATAATCGCTCATCTGTTCGGCAAAGCTTTCCCGAATCAAAGGAAACAGAATCTCACGGTGTGGCACCCCACCACCAAGCACAATCTTTTCCGGACGGAGGATCATCGTGTAATCCAATGCTGCTTGGGCTAAGTAGAACGCTTCAATCCGCCAAGCCAAATGATCGTCTGGGATTTCTTTCGCACTCATGCCCCAACGGTCTTCAATGGCCGGTCCGGCCGCTAACCCTTCCAAGCAGTTCGCCCCGTGGAATGGGCAGTGGCCGGCATAAGTATCTTCAGGATGCTTTTGCAAGAAGATGTGGCCAGCTTCTGGATGGCCATAACCACTGACCAGTCGCCCACCAGAGACAATCCCAGCGCCAACACCAGTCCCAACCGTCAGGTAAACCATGTTGTTAACGTCTTTGGCAGCGCCAGTGGTAAATTCAGCCCAGCCCGCCCCGTTGACGTCGGTTGCCCAGTAATAAGGGATATCCCGCCAAGCCTTCATCCGACCCAAGAAATTGTAACCTGACCAGCCGTGCTTTGGTGTATCTAACACGTAGCCGTAAGTCTTTGATTCCGGCACAATATCAATTGGACCAAAGGCAGCAATCCCAATCGCGTCGATGTTATCGTACTGATCAAAGAACGCAATGACCTGATCTAACGTCTTGTCGCCATCTAGCGTTGGAAAAGCTGTCCGCTCGACAATGTTAAAGTTTTCATCCGCCACAGCCACGACAAACTTTGTCCCACCTGCTTCAATTGCACCTAATAATCCCATGATTTTTCTCTTTTCTTATCTATTTTTTAAAACGGTTTCACCATCAGCTGTGATCGTGAACGTCTTGTCCTGCGCATTGGCCACTAGTGTGGCCACGTGTTCGCCGCTGCGATCAGTTCGCACAACTTTAAGCTCATTGTCTGACGGTGTTGTCACCGTAATCGTTCCGTCCAAATCAAAAGCGGCAAACTGATTACGCCAAGTGAGCAATTCTAACAAATCCGCTACCACAGGGCGCGCAACCGTCTCATGCACTTCTTGGGCTGTGTAATAATGTCGGTTAATGTTGCGCCCCTCTTTTGACGACTCTAACAACGCGATATCATTTTCCCCAGCCAACAGCCCGACATAGTATATCTGGGGAATGCCTGGTGCAAAAACTTGGAAAACACGACTCAGTAGGTAGGCCGCATCATCATTGCCCAGCGCAGAATAGTAGGTTGAATTAATCTGATAAATGTCTAAATTGTTATAGGCCGCTGAAGAATACGTTTTCTTAACGTTGGCGCCAACTTTGTAGAGTTCTTCCGAGGCATAAGCAATCTCATCGGCTGTCAAAATATCCCGCGCATCAACCACCCCAATCCCGTCATGCGTGTCTAGTGTCGTAAACTGTCGCATCGGTGATTGTCTGAGCCAATCGGCCAAACGTTTGGTTTGACCAGAATATAAGGTATACAGCGTCGCCATTGGCAAGGCGAAATCATAAGTGAAGTAGCCGTGGGCGTTGATTTTTTCTGGAATCGTATAATGCTCATGAATTTCGGGCAAAATCTCAGCGTTTAATGGGGCCAAAATGTCGCGCACCTCATGCAACAAATCCCAGATTTCTGGTTCAATAAAGAAATCATTCGTATCAATCTTTTTAATCGCATAAGCGAATGCATCCAGACGAATCAAATCAGCCCCATGGGCCACCATGTCTTCAAGCGTTTGCTTGATGAAGGCCTTGGCAACCGTTGAATTGACATCGATATCAATTTGCTCATCACCAAACGTGTTCCACAAATGTTCCGTTGTCCCATCAGCAAAAGTGATCGGCTGAATGGGCGCTTTGTCTTTTCGCTTATAAATTAAATCTACATCGGCTTGGGTTGGCCGGTTCGGGCCGGCTTTGTCCCAAAACTTTTCCCAACGGATAAAGAAATCACGGTATGGTGACGCATCATGATTTTGTTTAAAATCCTGATACATCACAGACTCGCGGGAAATATGATTAATCATGAAGTCAAACATGAGGTAATAGTCTTCCCCAAGCGCTTCAACATCCGCCCAATCGCCAAATGTCGCGTCAACACGTGTATAATCGGATGGCGCAAAACCACGATCACCCGTTGAAGGAAAGAATGGCAATAAATGAACGCCACCAATAGCTTCACCAAAATGTGATTTTAAAATTTGATGCAGTTCGTTAATGTTTTTCCCAAGGGAATCAGCGTATGTAATTAACATCGCTTTATTTTGAATTGTCATATCATTTCCTTATTTGATTGTTTTGTTAAGCGCTTACATGACTAGTTTAAGCGATTTAAATCGCTAGTGTCAAGCGTTTATCAGAATTAATTCAAGAAAATAATATTGGTGATTTTCGCCCCTTTCAGAAACCCTCATGAAAACACACGCGCCCTAAGCACTGACTGAAAATAAAAAAAGTTGGCGCGCAATCACGCCAACTTTTTTATTTTACAATTTCACAAAATTCTACAATGACGCCATCAGGACCTTGGATATTAAAGAATTTAATCCCCTTATCCCAAAAGGCGAGTTGTTGCACTTCTGAATCAATCAGGTCAAAACCTTCAGCCTTGGCCGCTGCAAAGGCCGCTTCGGCATCTGTCGTATCTAATGACAAATGGTTAATGGCCCCCGGTTGGTTCGCAACAGTCTCTTGATACCACGTTTCAATCACAAGGTTGTCGCGTTGCATAAAAATGACTTGACCGACTGGGAAATCACCGACTTTAGTAAACCCTAATTTTGTCCAGAAAGCCTCAGCCGCCGCTAAATCATGCGTTGGTATACCAACGTGTTGCAACCCTGAATAATAATCTGAAAATGCCATATTTGTCTCCTTACGCAATCCGCGTCAAGGCATCAGATACTTTGACGCATCACTGATCAATTACGCTTCTTCACCGCCAACCTTAACAACAGCCTTTGACACAACGCCCAACTTGCCATTCAAAAAGTCTTCTACAGTGGCATAATCCAATTCGTGTGAAATCAATGGTTCAACATCCAACTTGCCTGAAGCAAGCAAAGCCAATGAATCTTCAAAGGCATTTGGATTGATGAATGACCCTTGAATGGTCAATTGCTTTTGGAAGACTTCATACGTGTTCATTTCAAATGTAGCGTCTGGACCACCAACACCAAACATCAAAACTTGACCACCACGTGCAGCGGCTTCAATAGCGGCTTCTTGTGTCTTTGGTGAACCAACCGCTTCAATCACGATATCGTATTCGCCGTCAGGAATCTTGTCGCCGGACATTGTATTAAATGTCCGCTTTGCACCAAACTTATCCTTAGCCATTGCTAACTTTTCATCGACAATCCCAGCGATATCAACTTCGTGAATGCCATAAGCTTGCAAAAGTTGGACAAATATCTGTCCCATGAAACCATCACCAATGACCAAGGCCTTTTGATAAGGTGATACCTTCAACAATTGAATACCATGAACAGCACAAGAAATAGGTTCAACCAAGGCTGCGGCCTTCAATGACACATTGTCTGGGATTGGGTAAACAACTGAGGCAGGTGCTGTGAAATAATCTTCAAAGCCACCATCACGTGTCACCCCAATAGCTGATAGATGTTCACATAATTCTGGGCGTCCAGTCCGGCAGTACTTGCATTGACCGCAGTAAATGTTTGGGTCAACGGCGACACGATCACCGACCTTAACGTTGGTAACTTCTGAACCCACTTCAACAACCACACCTGAATTTTCGTGGCCTAAAACAATGGGTGGGACAGCTGGTGCAGAACCAGGCAAACCAGCATACAAGGCGTGGTCTGTGCCACAAATACCAGCAAACGCTGTGTGAATTTTAACTTCATTCGGCTTAATTTCAGGTTGTGCAATTTCTTTCAATTCCAGTGACTTAATACCAGTCAACACTAATGCTTCCATATTTTCCGCTCCGTTTTCCTTGTGATTATTTTAACTTATAACACCATGTTAACCTTTTTAAATATTTTGTCAAGCGTTAATCATTTTTTTGCTAAAAGTTTTATCGCGAAAAAGTGTATAATAGAATGTGCTTAGTGATTAAAAATGCAACACAATTTTTAGCAGTAGACGGAGGTTCCAATGGTTGCAAAATTAAGTGACGTCGCCGAATTGGCCGGCGTTTCAATTACAACAGTATCACGCGTAATTAATAATTATGGTTCCTTGAGCCAAAAAACGATTGATAAAGTTCATGCCGCCATGCGCGAGTTGCACTACCAACCAAATGCCAT
The DNA here is from genome assembly GCA_900554745.1 of uncultured Leuconostoc sp. Lineage (GTDB taxonomy): Bacteria > Bacillota > Bacilli > Lactobacillales > Lactobacillaceae > Leuconostoc. Next base: position 3,607 of record USIU01000018.1, on the reverse strand, counting down.
GGCGCGCTCACTACAGGGCAAGTCCTCACAGTTTATCGGTTTAATTTTCCCTAACATTCAAAACCCCTTTTTTACCGCTTTAGCCACTGAAATCGAACAACTCTTATTTGAAAAAGGCTACAAAGTGATTATCGCGACCAGTGCCAATAACATTGAAAAAGAACAACAATATTTGCAAATGTTAGCGGCCAATCAAGTCGAAGGGATCATTACGTCATCCCATAACCTTGGCATCGCCAGTTATCAGGATAACTTTCTGCCAATCGTTTCGTATGACCGTCATTTAGCCGATAATATTCCAATTGTTCAAGAAGACAACTATCGTGGTGGCTACCTTATTGGTGAATATCTTGTCGCACAAGGGGCTAAAAAGCTGCTCGTATTATGCGACAATGACCCTTCAGCATCCCCAACCGCACAACGTTATGTTGGCTTTGCCGATGCCATTGCCAATAAAAGTGCGCTCATCGAATACAACATCAATTCCAACTCAAATGAATTCGCCAGTGCTGAAGAAATGGCTGCCATTGTGGACTTAATTGTGGCAGAAAATATTGATGGCGTCTTCGCTTACAACGATATGATGGCTGTCCAGCTACAAAATGCTTTGCGTAGTGCCAATATTCGTGTGCCAGAAGATGTCATTGTCGCGGGTTATGATGGTTCGCCAATTGTGCAACAACTCCACCCTGATTTGCCAACTATTATTCAACCCATTCATGAAGCTGCACAACGTTTGATTGATGTGCTATTTGCCGAAATTAATCAAGAAGCGTTACCTGATCTGGAGACACTCCCCGTGTCGCTCCACAAACCTGAATAAAAAACACGTCACCTAAAACGGGTGACGTGTTTTTTTATGCATTCACTTGGTTTTTGGCTTGTTCGCCTTTTAAGACACGCACAACATCTTGGGCTGCGGCTAAGCCAACCGCATCAAATGCTTCAATTGATTTTGCCGCGACGTGAGGCGTGACAAAAACATTTGGCAGCGTTAACAACACGTTATCTGGTTCAACTGGTTCGACAGCAACCACATCCAGTCCCGCACCAGCAATTTCTCCTGTCTGCAAAGCTGTAATCAAGGCCGCTTCGTCCACAACTGCACCGCGCGCAATATTAATCAACACAGCATTCGGTTTCATTTGTTTGAACACCGCTGCATCAATCATATGTTGCGTTGCTGGCGTTGCTGGCAACGCCAAGATGATATAGTCCGACTGCGTATAAATCTCGTCTAACGTCGCCATACGACCGTTTTTAACGGGCTTATCATGACGGGCATAAGCCAGCACTTCTACATCAAATCCAGTCAACAAATCGTCTATTTTTTGACCAATGGCCCCAAATCCAACAATCCCAACCGTCTTATGGGACACTTCTTGGCCAGTACCATTGGGTACCGTTGGATCAGTAATACTCTGCCGTTGTTGATAGAAATAACGCCCAGCCATCAACATATGCATGATAGCCGTTTCAGCAACCGCTGTCGCATTAGCGCCCGGTGTATTGGTTACCACAATATCACGTGCCGTGGCATCAGCTAAGTTGACGTTGTCATAGCCCACGCCATAACGCGCAATCACTTTAAGATTTGGCATTTGTGATAAGAGGTTTTCTGTCAACGGATGCATCATTAAAATCACCGCATCCACATCAGCGGCTGCTAGAAAATCCGCATCTGTTTGTTGCGGATTTGAAACCACTTCTAAATCATTGGCTTTTAAATAGTCAATGGCGGCTTGTGCGGTACCGTCAAACACGAGTACTTTTTGCTTTTGCATAGGCTCTCCTTCAAGTCAGTTCTATTAGGTGGCGTTGCAACACAATGCTACGCCAATGCGTTAAATGACCCTGGCATTAAGTCAGCAATCGTCGTTTGTACACTTTTGCCAGTATCATTGATCAACCAAATTGGCATGTCGGCTGGAAAAAGTTCGACCATCACCTGACGACAAGCCCCGCAAGGGGCAATTGGTTCATTGGTGCGTCCCGCAACCACTAATCCGGTGAACTGACGGTGACCAGCTGCCATGGCACTAAAAATAGCTGTTCGTTCTGCACAGTTGGTCAGTCCAAAAGAGACATTTTCAATGTTAATGCCTTTAAACACCGTGCCTGATGCTGTCAATAACGCCGCGCCCACTGGAAAATGGGAATATGGGGTATACGTTTCGTCAAGCGCTGCCAGCGCAACGGTCACTAATTCTTCGGGTGGTGTCGTTTGCATGTTACTATTCTCCATTTATTGTCTTATCATTTTACCATAAACACGGCAAACGTATCAGACAGTTCAATGTGATTACTTATGCACTAACAAGTCTTCCAACTGATTGAGACGGTTTTCAAACACACCAAAAGCCTGCTTCAAATAGTCTGCTTGTGTCATATCAACCCCTGCTTTGCTGATAACAGCCAATGGATAATCAGAAGCGCCCGCCTTCAGGTAATCTTTATACGCTTCAGCGCCATCTTGATTCAAAATGCGATCAGCCAGGGTTGTTGCGGCGGCTTCACCCGTCGCATATTGGTAAACGTAATAGTTATAGTAGAAATGTGGAATACGCGCCCATTCGTAAGCAATGGCTTCGTCTGGGAAGAGATCTGGTCCGTAATACTTCTGATTCAAGGCCGCATAGTAGGTACTCATGGTATCAGCCGTTAGTGCAACACCGGCAGCACTTTGTTCATGAATCCAATCTTCAAACTCAGCAAATTGAGTCTGGCGGAACACCGTCCCCTTAAAGCCATCAAGATATTGATTCAACACATACGCTTGGAACTTCGGATCATCATTCGTCTTTAACAAATAATCCGTTAACAAACTTTCATTGGTCGTTGACGCAATTTCCGCCAGGAAAATTGGATAATCCCCATAGTGATAAGGTTGTGCTTGACGTGTCAAATAAGAATGCACCGAATGCCCCATTTCGTGAGCTAGGGTGTAAACGTTATTCAAGTTATTCTGCCAATTCAATAAAATAAAGGGATTCGTGTCATAAGTCCCACTTGAGTAGGCCCCAGTACGCTTACCTTTATTTTCCACCACATCAATCCAGCGTTCGTCAAAGGCTTTTTTGACCACCGCAATATAATCTGGCCCCAATGGTGCCAAAGCGGCCAAGACAATATCTTTGGCTTTGTCGTAAGTGACATCAAAATCAATCTCATCGACCAACGGCACGTAGAGGTCGTATGAATGGACATCTTCAACACCCAAAACTTGTTTACGCAAAGACACAAAACGATGCAGCAATGGCAAATTGGCATCGACTGTTTCACGTAACGTTTCAAATACTGACGTTGGCAGGCTATGTGGCAAAATTGCCGCTTCACGCGCCGAACGATAATGGCGTACTTTTGCTAAATAATTATGGCCTTTGACATGGGAAGATAGCGTTGACGCAAACGTATTTTGTAACGCAATGTAGCTGTCATACAATGTTTCAAAGGCTTCTTGGCGCAATTCACGTGACTGCGATTCCAACAACAAACTATAAAGTCCGTTCGTCAATGGGACCACTTCACCCGTTTCAGTATGGACATCCCCAAACGTCATATCAGAATTATCTAACGCACCAAATGTATTTTCTGAAGCGTTAAAAAT
>USIU01000017.1 GCA_900554745.1 uncultured Leuconostoc sp. | reverse complement strand
CTAATATACCGCCTTTCGCCCCTCTCGTCAACCCCTTTTTTGATTGATTTTAAAATACCAGGGGAATCCGGAAACGGATTGCCCTGGTATTGTGCTATTTCATGCCTCATTAAATACTGATAATTTTCCGATGCGACGGGCTGCCTCAACCAAACGTGCGGTATCAGTTGTCAAACTCACTCTCACATACCCGGCCCCAGCATCCCCGAATCCTGATGCATCAGCCACTGCCACATTAGCTTCTTCTAAGAGTAAATCAGCAAAACTTGCCGACGTGTACCCTGCTGGTACTGGCATGAGTACGTAAAAAGCCCCTTTAGGTACGTAAGGCTCCCAATGATAAGCACGAACAGCTTGAATAAAAGCATCACGTCGCTGTTGATAGACTTGCACTAGGTCTGCAACCGCACTATTGGCATCATGATAGTGTGCCAATGCGGCAATTGCCGCATCTTGAACGGCCGGAAATAGCGACACAAACAAATGATCTTGAATCACATTAATTGCTTCGATCATATCAGCATTCCCAACAGCAAACCCAACACGCCAACCAGCCATATTAAACGTCTTTGAAAAGGTATAGGTTTCAATACCGACAGCCTTTGCACCTGGTGTCTGCATAAACGACCGCGGTTGATGCCCATCAAACCCAATCGCACCATATGCAAAGTCTGACACAATCCCGACTTGATTTTGATTGGCAAAATTTACCGTTTGTTCATAGAACGCTTCAGTCGCCACAGCTCCAGTGGGATTGTTCGGATAATTCATATAAAGTAATTTTGCCCGCTGAGCAACATCAGCCGAAATATCATCATAATCAATTAAGAAGTCATTTTCTCGTTTCAATGTCACCTGTTCAACCACAACACGACCCAGAGCGGCCCCTGACCAATAGTCCGGATAACCAGGGTTTGGTAACAGAAGTGTTTCCCCTGGATTCATTAAGGCCCAAGGCAATTCAACCAAACCAATTTTGCTACCGGCCAACACCGCAACTTCCGTTGCTGGATCCAAGGTAACGCCGTAAGTCTCTCGATAAAATTGTGCAATAGCCTTTTTAAATCGCATCTCACCTCGAAAAGCGGAGTATTGGTGATCAGCCGCCACTGCTGTTGCCTGTTGCATCGCGTTGACAATGTCATCTGGCGTTGGTAAATCTGGATTACCTTGACCAAGATTAATCACGTCAGCGCCAGCAGCAATTTTGGCATTGACTTTACTCACTAAAGTCGCAAAAAACTGTTTTGGCAAGGTTTTAAGTAAATCTGATTCTTGAAAATGCATGGTTTCTCCTAGTCATATAATTCAGGGCGCCGATCACGAAAAACCGGAATCTGGCCACGTACTGCGTTTTCATCAGCAGTATCAATTGTCACAATCAACAACGCCTCATCTGTCTCACTAGCTTGTGCAATAATTTGACCCAACGGATCAATAACCATCGAGCGGCCACCAAACTGATTGGCATGATCACGACCAACGCGATTGGCCGCCACCACAAAAGCTTGATTTTCAATCGCGCGTGCTTGCAATAGTATCTGCCACTGGGCAATGCGTTGAATCGGCCATTCGGCTACAACATATAGGATTTGTTGTGGTCCCTCAGCCATCATGGTACGTAGCCATTCTGGAAACCGAATATCATAGCAAATCACCCCAGCAGCAGGGACACCTGCTAATTCAAAGGTATTTTTTTGATTACCAGCGGCAATGTACTGTTCCTCAGCCATTAACCCAAAAAGATGCGCTTTGTGATAGGTGCTGACAAGCTGGCCCATTTGGTCCACCACATACATTGTGTTATAAAATTGTTCCCCTTGTTGTGTGGCGACAGAGCCACCCACAATATTCAAGTGATATTTTTTAGCAAGCTGTGCTAGTAGTTGCTGCGTATTGGTACCTGCACGATCTGCTAATGTTGGCAACTGATCTAATGCGTACCCCGTTTGCCACATTTCTGGGTAAATAAGGACATCGACACCCGCAGCGGCGGCCCGTTGCGCATACTGCGCCACCTTAACTTGATTCATCTCCGGTTGTCCTAAAGCAATATCCATTTGGGCAATGGCAATTTTTAACATCATGATTGATCCTCTTATCTGATATTGTGCATTATATGAGATTTTTTGTCAAATAATTTTCATCTAAAACTCATATTCAGTTATCAAAAGACACTTTTTCAGCTTTTTAAACAGATTTAGCGCGCAAAAAAACACCACGCTGTCACGTGGTGTTTTTCTTATGGAAACTTAGGATATTGATCAAAGTTTGGTATCCGCTTTTCTTTAAAGGCATCACGGCCTTCTTTAGCTTCATCAGACGTATAGTACAACATGGTTGCATCACCAGCAAATTGTTGCAAGCCAGCCAACCCATCAGTATCGGCATTCATGGCCGCTTTAATAAAGCGCAAAGCAGTTGGGGATTTAGTGAGTAATTCATCGGCCCAGGCCATCGTGGCGTCTTCGACTTCAGCCAGTGGCACGACCTTATTAATCCAATTCATGTCATAGGCTTCTTGCGCTGTATAGAAATGGTTTAAGAACCAAACTTCCTTGGCCCGCTTGTGGCCAATCACCCGGGCAAGATAACCGGAGCCATAACCCGCATCAAAGGACCCAACCATTGGACCAGTTTGTCCAAACTTAGCATTATCAGCCGCCACGGTTAAATCCGCCACCAGTTGCAAAACATTACCACCACCAACTGACCAGCCTTTTACCATGGCAATGATTGGCTTGGGAATAATCCGCATCAGCCGTTGCAAATCTAAGACATTCAAACGTGGAATGCCGTCACCACCGACATATCCCCCATTGCCCCGCACTTTCTGGTTGCCACCAGAAGAAAACGCTTCATCGCCTGCACCGGTCAGAATAATGACCCCGATGCGCGCATCATCACGTGCAATCGTGAAGGCTTCAATCATTTCAGCTACCATGCCAGGGGTAAAGGCATTATGCGTGCTGACATCATTCATCGTGATTTTCGCCACTTGCCCAGGGTTTTTCCCGTCAGCATTGGTTTCAAATAAAATTTCGTTGTACGCTTTTACGGCGTGCCAAGTTGTCATATGTTATACTCCATTCAGAAAGGGGATTTTAGTCCTATGAACATTATAGAACTTTTAGGTTTAAAAACCACATTATTATCGGCAGAAAAAACCATCGTAACCGTCAACGTGACCGCGCAACTCATGCAACCTTATGGTCTTGTTCACGGCGGGGTAAATGCCCTTCTAGCTGAAACAGCTGCGTCACTCGGCGCCAATGCGGCGCTTCCTGACGGTAAAGTTGCGGTCGGTGTGGCAATTGATACGCATCACCTTGCACCCGTATCCCAGGGTGTGCTGGTTGCCACAGCCACGCCACTTAACATCGGGCACCGTTTACAAGTTTGGACCGTGACCATTCACGAAACGCAGACAAACACGCTCACCAGTACGAGTACTGTCACCCTAACAACAAAAACACACCCCGCTTAACACGGCCAACAATCGGTCGTGTTATTTTTTATTCTTGGTAAAAAATTGCGTCAACAGACGTTTCTTAGGGTGAGCGGCGTCATAGGCCGCTTGGCGGCGCATCTCTTCGGGCGTTGGGGTGTCATAATGCAACGTACCTAGTCGTTCATACGCTGGATGGGGTAACAACACCGGTGTCGCGATATTGGGGGCAATCGGATGGCTCAAATAACTCACTCGCGTGACGGTCCGCGCAATCTTTAAGTCAGGTTCCGGTGCCAAATTGACATCTTCACTAATCACTGCGGCACTCCCTTTAACCTGACTTTGATAATATAGGGCAGCATAACTCGAAATTGGCCCATAGCCCACAAATTCAATGTGATGCGCGCGTGCCTTTCGTCGGGCCGCTTTCACACTGGCGATAATAGCGGCCTCATGTTGCCGATAAAATGCCGCATTCGGCAAACTGCTGGCAATGTATTGGACCGCTTGTTGCGTTGTTTTAATCCACTGATCAACATAATCCGTCACACCCCGCTCTGGTTCTGAAAAAATAACCCGCAGCGTTTTGGCCGTCACAACCTTGGGGATTTGTAGGTCACTATAGAAACGTGGCGCAATTACCGTATCATGATCACGTAATATGCCAGTTGTTTTGGGGCGAATCAAAATATCATGAAATGTAAATTGCCCAGCGCCAGCGGCATGTAAGCCAATCGTATAGAAAGCATAGTTTTCCGGCACAGTCACCGTGATTTCATCTTGGTTTTGGCTATTGTCCAATAAGACTTGGTGTTGCTGATCATAAAAAGTAACAACTAAATAAGCAAACATCCGCTCACTATTTTCAATGTGACGGGTAATGGTGTAAGTTTCACCTGGCACCAGTTGTGGCAAATCAGCTAATTGTTGCTGCTTGTCATAGGTTTGCTTGGAATGCCAGGTCACAACAGCTTGACCACTCGGCAAGAAATAATGTTCATAAAACACATTGTCCAAAGCGCGAAAATCAACAGTGGCGCCTTGCAACTCTAACAAGTGCGTCTGTGGCGTCCAATAAATTTGATATTGCATAAGTCTTATTGTGCCTCCTGTCGCATACTATCACGCCACTTTGCCAGCGCAGCGGTCATGAATTGGACCATTTCCGGAATTTTAGCCGTATGCGTCCCGATTTCTTGTTGATGCGTTAATGGGGTATCACGTGATTGTAAGAAAGCGAGTAATTCCGGTAAGCTCTGCCCGTCATACTCATCATCTGTCATCGTGAGTAACTCAACCGCAATCTTTGACCAGTCGACGTTTTGAATGTGTTCCCATAAGATTTGATTCAACGGTTCGGTATCTTCAGGTGCCATGCGACCAGCCAAAAAGCGCCGGACATCTAACGTCCAATCTTGATTATAACCATGCGGAAAATCCGGATTAGCCGTCAAGGTGCCGAGATTAACGATTGGTTTGGCAATCACAACGGCCCGCGGCTTAATATCGGCAGCATAATACATTGCCGGGTAACTCCCCATCGAATAACCCGTTAAAATAACGTCTTCTGGTTTAAAATTCAGTGTTGCCATAGCCCGCTTGATTGTCTCAATCACGGTTTTTTCATATAACTCGGTACCAATGTCAAAAGCCCCACCTTGCATGCGCGTATCCGTAAAGAGTAAATATGGCGTCCCCAGTTCACGCAGTGGGCCACGCATTTCAAAACCATCGACATGCAAGCGAATTCCGGAAAAATTAACAATTAGCGGTGCCTGCCGATCACCTGGATCAAAATAACTTAAAATTTCCTCGTTTTCAGCTGTTAATTGCCAATCATCACCTGGCATCAACACGCCAACCCCGTGACGTGATCGTCGTTGATGTAACACATGCAAATCCAAAACACCATGTCCGCGGGCTGAGACAATAATTTGATAATGATCATAATCTGACAAACCACCCACTGTGGTTAACTGGCGCAATTGCGTACCAGCAATGGTTTGTCGTTGTTGAATTTGCCCATCACGAAAGAACACAAACTGTACTTGCACTTCAGCCGTGCCACTTTGTTCATAATCTAGCCATACGACGTTCTCTGCTGTCGCTGCAAAATCGGCCGCAAACGTTTTCAAGGCGCCAATTTGTTGCCACGCATCCCCAAAATCACCACTAAAACGCGCTGAAAAACGCCCTTGGCGTTCAAAATGCGTGTTTTGCGGGGGCATCGGGATAAATTGCGTTTCACTAAAGCGCGTTGAAAAACCAATTTGTTCAAATTGAAAATCGCTTAAGATGCGTTCTGCGACTGCTTGTGGCGTTTTTTCCGGAATCCGAAACGCCTGACGTTCATCTAATATCGCTTGAAATTCAGGCGTTATCTGTTGCGCAAAATACAGTACCCGTCGTGCTGGCCACTCACTAATTTGACTAGACAACAACGTACTTTCAAGCGTTTCATCCGTTAAGACAACATAAGTTTGCTCTAAGACATAGGGGTCCCTTTGCAAGGCCAATCGCGTGGGTAAATCTAAAATCGTGGTATACTGCCAATCAATTTTTGCTGTTTTAATTTGTGGTGTCCAATCTGTGGCACCAATTTGAAGTACTGAAATTTCTGCCATTTATCCTACCTTGCACGCTGCCACAACATCATCATGAAGATTGACGCTGTTGCTTGATTTTATTAAAGACTTGTTGCCACTTAATCCAGAGGTATTCATCACTTCGTGATTGCCCCAATTCTCGGGCCGTTTCTTTCACAATCTGATCGCGCTGTGACGCCGTTAAATACCCTAATAGGGCCGCCTCTAATGCCGCCTGATCGGTCACAATTTGCCCATTTTTTTCAGGTAAGACATACTCGGTAACTGTGCGGTTAATTTGCGGCACGGCATACGTGAGTGCGGCTGTTTGCATAAATTGGTCTGGTGTCTCACCGAGATCCAGCAAGACGCGCGCATTGGACATATATTGTAACCGCTGGGCCTCATTTTGCGGTGGTATAAACTGGAAGCGGCCTTTATAAGCAGCTTGACTCGCATCATCAACTAAGCCGTGCGCATTGGTTGCGCTTTGACTTGCAAGCTGAATAAGCGCATCAAATTCTGCATGCGGCTGTGCGGTTTCAATAAAAACAATCGCCTCGGGTTGACGCGTCATGGCGACACGAACCGCTTCAAAATCAGCTGCGTCTAATACATCGGCGACCCAATAAATAATCGCAATGGGTAATTGTAGGGTTGGCAGGACTGCCGGTTGCACAGAGAACGGTGGAATAACGGCCAATTGCTCTGGATTTGCCAATTGCGCCACAATTTTGTCATATTGGGCCTGCGTATCCGTCACAGCGTGTGCTACCATGCCCGATAGTTGTAACAATAATGCTTGCGCTAACTGCGGGTTCGTCCGCTGCGCTTGATAGCTCAAGATTACCGGCTGCTTGGGGTCAATTTGACTAATTAAAAACATCGACCGTTGGCTTTGTGCGATGATGAGATTATCTTGTTCAGGTAACTGATCTAAGTGGTGAGCCAATGCCGCCACCACCAATTCAGCCATATTTTTAAACTGGGTCTGCGTCGTCCAGTCTTGCTGAGTAGTTACCGCCCCAGAGACGCAATCTTCTTGTACAGCAACCGCGCCACTCGGTGTTAAATAATCCTGACGTACTTTGTCCCCTTCTGCATTAAATGTTGTGACCCGTGAGACAAACCCTCGATAATCAACGAGCAGCTGTTGCGTACGTATGTCGCCAGTCCACAAGTCAATGGTCACGATTCGCGTACGCCAGGCTTGATCCAACCATACTGTGGCATAAAGCTGGTCATCGACCTGCACTAAAATTCGATCTGGTAAATAAATAAATTGTGCCTGTGTGGGCCACGTTAAATCCGTCACCGCTACTGGGCGATCTGCCTTGAGTTTAACCCGCTGCAACACATCATACACAGACCAAACCTGCGTTTCTGTCAACGCCGTATGCAATAGAATCTGATTTAAATGCGTTAAAAAATCAATCACAATCAATTCGACTGCTTGACCTTGTGATAGAAAAAGTTGTGCCTGATGCACACTATCATTGAATTCAGGTAAACGTGTGGCGTAATCTTGCCAATCCGGAATAATATGTATGGTCACGTAAGCTCTCCTTTCTCATGTTCAGCTTGACGTGCCGCTTCAACCTGTCAGCCACCATAAGAAAATAATCATTGTCCCTATTATACCAATTAACACGGCACATGAACAAAACAGACACGTTGCAAAATGGCAACGTGTCTGTTTTGTTCATTGTTTTAAAGTTGTCGCACCAACGCCCAAGATTTGACCTGCGTTGATTGAAATGCCAACCACCGTTCATCGATGACTTGAAATGCATTTTTTTGGTAAAAAGCGACATTACGTGCCGTATTGGTAATCAACGACACTTGTTGGCCCCCATGCTTTTTAACGTAGGGGATAACAAACTGCGTCAATGTTTTCGAGCCGATTTGCTGCCCTTGATGCGCTGGATTGACTGCTAACAAATTAACATGCCAATTGGCTTGCTGATCTTGTTTGGGCACTTTTTCCGCCGCATCCAGCATCTGTAAAAATCGCCCGAGTTGATGCTTCAGCACGTAGGGCAATAACTTTAAGCCGCCATGCTTCAAATACTGCCAAATGCTTGGCGTAGGTAATTGCGGTGAATCCAAAATCACAACCGACACAATTTGTTGTTGCGCTTCAACCACAAAAACTTTTTTAAGGTGGACATTAACCGCAATGTGCACCGCGTGTAATTGTTGAATAAAACGGTGATACGCTGCCTTTTCTGTGAACGTTTGCCCAATCGTTTGTTCATACAAATCATAGTGATTGAAGGCTTCTGCGACTAACGCGGATAAATGGTTAATTTCTGGCACAACTGCTAATCGAAAATGCATGACTGGCTCCTTTAAGCGGGGTTCAAAACTTATCTTACCCCTAGTCTATCGTGTCAAACGGCGTGTTACAATAAACACATCTTATGGATGTGTTGCTTATCGTACATATCCCAATCAATTGAGGAACAACAGGTTATGGATCGTCGACAAATTAAAACACAAGCCCAAATTAAACAAGTCTTTATCCATTTATTAGCACAACAACCGCTCGATAAAATCACCGTGGCGCAATTAGCCGCCAGCGCTGATATTAACCGCGGGACTTTTTATCACCATTACCGCGACATTTATGATTTACATGACCAGATTGTGGCCGGTTTAATTCGTGACATGACCCAAATTTTCAGTCAAAACTATCCAACCACAACTGACAACCACGCCATCCTCAAAACTTTGAGCCATCAGCTGGTGACCTACATCGACACCCAACAAGACACTGTCGCCGTCTTATTGCGGCAACCAACAATCGGCACCGCTGTCTTCCAACAAGTGAAAGCCGCCTTTATTCAAAAAGCCTGTGCGCTTGAGTCAACCTTACCCAATAACATCCCCGATAAGCTTGAAATCAATTTTATTGTGTCTGGGATCATGGGGCTAGTGATGGATTTTGTCACGCAAGCATTAGCCATTTCGGCCACAACCCTCGAGCAACATATCTATGCGTTGCTCCGTAAATTCTAAGCGTTACGCCCAGTGCTGATTGCCAACTAAGACACTCATGCCCATCCCACCAGCAACACATAAGGTCGCAATGCCTAATGTCGGCTCAGGGATCCGGTTTAAACTATTGAGCAAACGGGCAATGAGAATACCACCGGTGGCCCCATAAGGTGCCCATAAGCTAAAGCGCCGCCCAACGGATTGAGTTGGGCATCCGTGATCCCAAGCGCTGCCTGACATAAAATACTTTGCACCGCAAAGGCTTCATTGAGTTCAACAACCGCAATGTCTGCCATGGTGAGGTGGTGTTGTGCCAGCAACTTTTTAGTGGCTGCAATTGGTCCAAGTAGGAAGGTTTCGGGTGATAAGCCAACGGTGGCTTGTCCTAAGTAATACCCCTGCACGGCTTCACCAGCCTGGTATTTTTTCAACACCATGGTCGCCGCCCCGTCATTAATTGGACAGCTGTTCCCCGCCGTCACGACACCATTTGCTTGAAATGCTGGTTGCAATTGTGCCAATTTGGCTAACGTCGTGTCAAAGCGTGGGCACTGATCTTGCACGATGTCCCCAGCTTGATCATGAAACGGGTGTATTTCAGCTTGAATTTTTCCCGTGGCAAACGCCATTTTCGCCTTCTGATGGCTGTGATACGCATAGGCATCTTGGGCTTTGCGAGATACTTGATAGCGGGCACTCATATTTTCAGCCACCACCCCCATATCTAAATCAAGTTGGCCGGCCGGGGCCATGGGGAAGCGTGCCATCAGTTGATCTGTGCCTGGTGACAGGACCCGATTAGCGGATGACGTACTTTCAACGCCACCCGCTAACACGACGTCTGCCGTTTCACTGATAATAGCTTGTGCCCCAGTGACCATTGCCACTAACCCAGAAGCACACTGGGCATCCACAGTCGCTGCTGGTGTTGTCACCGGCACGCCGGCCGCTAAAGCACAGCGCCGGGCGAGATTTCCGTCCAGATTCGTCACGTTCCCTAACACCACCTGATCAATGGCTGATAACGTTAACGTCGGGATTGTCTCAAATTGTTGTTGCACGAGCTGTGTGATTAAAGTTTCTGGTGAAACTTTGGCAAATTGACCATTGATTTTGCCAATGGGTAAGCGCTTAGCGCTGACGATACTCACTTTTGGTTGGTTGCTTGTCATGACCATTTTCCTGCTTGATATTGTGCCGCTAACTGCGCCCGAGAGACTTTGCCTTGCGTGGTCTTGGGGATGTCAGCCACGACCAGATACTGACTGGGCAATTTATAAGTTGGTAAGTGTGCCTGCAAAACGGCTTTAATCGTGGTAAGTGGGGTTGTGGTCACGAGTAAGGCGACGATATTTTCACCATAAACTGCATCCGGTACGCCAAACACCACACAGGTTGTCACCATGGGTTGCAAGATTTGCTCAATTTCACTCGGATAAATTTTATTCCCACCGTGGTTCATCACGTCACTCGCCCGCGACAAAATCAGCAACCCATCCCCGTCCAGACGTGCCACATCGTCGGTCATCACCTGATGAACTGCCGTGGCATCACCTAAATAGCCCGCAAATAAATAAGGACTTCGGACTACCAGCTGCTGACTGTCTGGCATAATGGCCGCCTGCACCTGAGGGAAAAGATGGCCGACTTGTTGTGGCTGTTTGCCACGTGTTAAGGCCTGCCACGCGACTAAACTTGTTTCCGAAGTGCCATATAATTCGTATAACTGATGTTGCGGGTGTTGTCGATGCCAAGTCTGCACTAGTTCGGCAGACAATTCGCCACCGCAAGTGACGACACTCATGATGCCTGGCGCAGCGGCCCAGGCATCATGTCCTTTGGCTAAATAAGTTGGGACAGTAAAGACTTGCGTGGGTTGCGGTAACGTTAGTGATTGCCCGCGTTGAAAACAATAAAAAGTCTTCCCTAAATAAAGACTCAACAGCAACGTATGTAATCCGAGCGACGTACCCAGTGGGCTGGTCGTCATCACCCCGGCAATCGCTGCCATATCAAAGACCATTTGGCATTGGTCAAAACCCACACGCCAGGATGACCAATCACGTTGATAAACTTTTGGTTGACCCGTTGTCCCAGAGGTCAACCCTAAAAAGAGTAACCCGCGAGGATTCAGGTTTGTTGTTGCTGCGTCAGGTTGGTCTTGGTCCGTCAACCATTGCCACGTGCCTGCAATCGGGGCTAATACCTGCGGGACTTGTGCCACGTCAGCTTTGTTGACAATGACGGGGATGCGACCCGCCAAATGGATCGCTAAAAATTGCGTGATAAATGTCACGTCAGGTTGCGCCACCAAAACCACATAGCGTGCCTGCCAGTGCGCTTGTTGGCGCACCGTTTGTGCCAACTCAGCCAGCCTATGATAGCTATACGCCTGTTGATCAGACACAACAGCCGTCTGTTCGCCATAACGGGCCACTAATCGCCCGAATTCAAAATTTCTCATCGCTTTTCCCCGCATATGATTTAAAAAACGCATAGGCCAAGCTATGCGTTTTTTGTTTCACGTGAAACATCCTTATGATTCAAATTCAACCTGACCATCCCGGAAGGCTTTAATGCGGGCTAAACTCACCACCGGCAACCCACGTGCATCGAGTAATTGTCGGCCTTTTTGGAATGACTTTTCAATCACAATCCCAGCCCCCACCGCGACAGCTTGCGCTTGATCGATAATATCCAGCAAACCAGCCACCGCTTGTCCGTTCGCTAAGAAATCATCAATAATTAACACGCGCTCCCCGGCCCCCAGAAAGCGCTGATCAATCATCACGTGATTGGTTGTCTGTTTCGTATACGAATAAACGTCAGCGGTCCACACCCCATCTGGTAACGTGAGTGACTTGTTTTTGCGGGCAAAAACCACCGGCACATGTAACGCTAAACCAGCAAACACCGCTGGCGCAATCCCTGATGATTCCACCGTCAAAATCTTATCAATCCGTTCATCTTGAAATTGTTGGGCAAAGGCCTTCCCAATCGCCAGTAGCAAGTCGGGGTCAATTTGATGATTCAAAAAAGCATCGACTTTCAAAATATCATCGCCAAGGACGCGACCGTCTTTTTTAATACGTTCTTCTAACTGTTTCATGCGTTATCCTTATTTTCTGAAAAAACCACTCAAGGCTAATAGTAGACTGACCAAGCCCATTAAGACCAGCGTAATCACGATGGAAATCCACCAACTATTTTGGGTGTCGGCTAACGGTAACTATTTGACGTTTTCGCCGTAAAAACCACTGACAATCGTCGGGACAGTCAATACAATGGAGTAAACCGTTAGCACCTTCATTGTCCATTCCAAGTCACGATTACTCAAGTTGCCATAGGCATCTACCACGGAATCAATCACCGCTACCGCCAAATCCGCCATATGTTCCGCTTGACTAATCTCAACGCGCACATCATCAAGGTGTTCCACTTCAAAATTAGCCAATTTATCTTTAAAGTCGTGCTTAAACGTGTCTAACATAACATGATTATTGGCTAATGAATTTTGAATGTAAATCATTTGCGTTTGCAGGCGGAGCAAGTCATTCATTTGCTTTGTCGTCCGTTTTTGATGGCCTAATTGCA
>USIU01000016.1 GCA_900554745.1 uncultured Leuconostoc sp. | reverse complement strand
TCAATTGCGCCACGAAATCGTTAAAGTCAAACGTGTTTTGACGCATTTTTTCCAGCTGCTTAGCTTGTGCTTCTTCGTCAAAATCACGTTGGGCTTTTTCAATCAACGTCAGGACATCACCCATCCCTAAAATGCGTGACGCCATCCGATCAGGATAGAACACATCCAAATCCGTTGGCTTTTCGCCTTGCCCGACGAACTTAATTGGCTTCCCCGTCACATCACGGATTGACAAAGCGGCACCACCACGGGTATCGCCATCCAACTTTGTGAGAACGACCCCAGTTAAGTCAAGTGCCTCAGAGAAGCCCTTTGCCGTTTCGGCAGCATTTTGTCCCGTCATCGCATCCACTGTCAACAAAATTTCATCTGGTTGGGCAATTTCAGCAACATCTTTTAATTCTTGCATCAAGACTTCATCAATTTGCAAACGACCAGCCGTATCGATAAAGACATAGTCGTTCTTATTTTCCGCTGCCTTGGCTAATCCTTGTCGCACAATCTCGCGAGGGTCAACGTCTGTGCCTAATTGGAAGACCGGAATATCCAAATCCCGCCCCAAAATCTCCAATTGATCAATGGCAGCCGGCCGATAAACGTCGGCGGCAATGAGCAATGGTCGCGCCTTTTCTTCCGTCTTTAATTTATAAGCCAACTTGGCAACCGTCGTTGTCTTACCAGCACCTTGTAACCCAGCCATCATGATGATTGTTGGGATCTTTGGTGACTTGTTTAGCGGTACGGCTTCCTCGCCCATCGTGGCTGTCAATTCGTCATTCACGATTTTAACAACTTGTTGGGCAGGGTTCAAGCCGTCTAAAATATCGGCACCACTGGCCTTTTCACGCACATTAGCCACAAACTTTTTGACCGTGTCGTAGTTGACATCGGCTTCTAGCAAGGCCAAACGAATTTCACGCATCGTGGCGCGTAAATCTTCTTCACTGACACGACCACGGCCGGTCAGGTTTTTCATCGCCTTGGATAGGCGTTCCGTTAAATTTTCAAATGCCATAATCTTTGTATAACACCGGCCTGTCGTCTACCGTGCTATATCTCCCCTTTTTAGCGTCTTGTCACTAATCTTCTATTTCATGCGCCATTAATTGTGACACCAGCTGTTTTAGCTGGTCATCTTTATTATAATACAAGCTAATGTAATCTTGCACTTGCTGCTCAATGGCTGCACGCGCTTCAAAGTCGGCTTGTAAATGCAAGACTTGTTCATACTTGACTAATTGATCAATCCCACGTTTGATATTGTCGGAAACAGCTTGGCGACTGACATGTTCGGCTTCCGCAATTTCCACAATGGAATAATCATCTTCAAAATAGTAACGCAAATAATCCTGTTGTTTGAGGGTCAATAAGCCCCCATAAAAGCCAAATAATCGCGTAATGTGATTTTTCTCTGCGAAATTCATGCGATCAAATCCTTAAAGAGACCATAAATGAATTCTTCTGGTTTAAATTCACGCAAATCTTGCGCCTTTTCACCAAAGCCAATCCACTTCACTGGCAAATGCATCTCATTACGAATGGCAAAGACAATGCCACCCTTGGCAGTCCCATCCATCTTCGTCAAGACAATACCTGTGACATCCGATGAATCTTTAAAGAGCTTGGCTTGCTGCAAGGCATTTTGTCCCGTCGTTGCATCCAAAACCAGCAACACTTCATGCGGTGCATCGGGAATTTCACGTTGAATAATGCGCTTCATTTTCTCCAATTCTTGCATCAAGTTCACATTATTTTGCAAACGACCGGCCGTGTCCACAAACAAAATATCATAGTGTTCATCACGCGCCTTGGCCACGGCTTCAAAAACAACCGATGCCGGATCAGCCTTTTCTTTACCCGCAACCACTGGAACATGAGCGCGCTCGCCCCATTCTTGCAATTGCTTGGTGGCGCCAGCACGGAAAGTGTCCGCCGCCGCCAGTAGGACCGACTTACCTTGTTGTTGATACTTGGTGGCTAACTTCCCAATGGTCGTTGTTTTACCTACCCCATTGACACCGACGAACAAGATAACAGTGGTCCCATTGGCATTAAAATGCATCGTCGCATCTTCGTTAACCCCATCTGCTTCATACATGTCAACCATTTTTTTAATGATGACTTGTTTGACATCTTCGGGTCGCTTGGCATTGGCCAGCTTAACTTCCTGACGCAAGTCATCGGAAATCTTGATTGCCATGTCAAAGCCAACATCGGCACCCACTAAGGTTTCTTCCAAGTCCTCAAAAAAATCTTCATCAACCGTGCGGAAGTTCGCTAAGAATTGATTGAACTTGGCCGCAAAACCAGTCCGTGTCTTCGTCAACCCTTGCGTATAGATTTCCTGTTCGGTGACAACTTCGGCTTCGGCTTCGGCTTCGGCTAATGGTGTCACAGTCTCAGTTGGTGTGTCAACCGGTGTTGTGGTCGTTGTTTCAACCTCAGCATCCGCCGTATTTGTCGGCGTTTCTTCAGTTGGTGCTTCGTGATTGGCCGCAGTTTTCTTACGGAAAATATCAAATAATCCCATCGTTAACCTACACTTTCTGTTACTTTATCTAAATCGACTGCAATCATTTTTGACACACCCGCCTCTTGCATGGTCACACCATACAACAAGTTGGCGGTCATCATCGTTCCCTTGCGATGCGTGATCACAATAAATTGTGTGCCACCGGCAAAATCCACCAAATATTTGGCAAAGCGACTCACGTTGGCTTCATCCAAAGCGGCTTCCGCCTCATCAAACACCACAAATGGTACTGGCCGAACATGCAAAATGGCGAAAAGTAACGTCATCGCAGTCAAGGCTTTTTCACCACCAGACAATAGACTCATTTGTTGGAACTTTTTTCCTGGTGGTTGAGCAATGATGTCAATGCCTGTCGTTAACAAATGTTTTGGATCCGTTAGACGAATTTCAGCTTGTCCGCCACCAAACATTTGCGCAAAAGTTTCTGAAAAACGTGCGGCAATGGCATCAAAGGTTGTTTTAAACCGTACCTGCACTTCGTCATCCATTTCGTCAATTGTTTGCAGCAAAATTTCTTTTGCTTGTTGTAAATCATCGCGCTGTTGCGTTAAAAAGTCAAAACGGGTTTTCACCGCCTGATACTCTTCAATCGCGCCCAAATTGACCGGTCCAATCTCATCCAGACCACGTTTAACAAGCTGAAGTTGTTCGGTGATGGCTGGCAATTCCTGTACATCGTGCGTGCCAATAATCTCAATGATGTCGACCGTCTCATATTGCGTGAGTAACTGCGACTGACTATGATCTAGCTGCGTTTCCAAACGTGCCAATTGTGCAGCTAACTGACTCTGGACACTTGTTTGAGTCCGCAAGGTTTCTTGCTGGGTGGCTAATTGTGCTTCCAGCAACAGCACCTCGTCAGAAAGGTGCGCAATCCGTTTTGTGGCCGCTTCACTCGCTTGTTGGGCAGTCGTCAAACGTTCAGTCACCGCTGCAATCGTTGCGTCATTTTGACTATTATCTTTGGCAATCTGCAGCTGAGCTTGTAAGTCAGCCAATGTTTGCGACAATGTATTTTGTTGCTGCAACAAGTCAGCGTGTTGCGTTTGTAGCAACTGCACTTGACTTGTCACGCTATCTAATTGTGCTTGCACCGTGGCATAGGCCGTTTGCGCCGCCACTTTTTCCGCGTTAGACGCTTCTGACTGCTGAGAAATGGCCTGCAATTCGGCGTTTAAGCGTGCCGTCTCAGCTTCTTGTTCGGTCTGAGCCGTTGTCGCCTCAGCCAGCGCCGTTTGATTCTGTGTTGCCTGCGTTTGCCCTTCGGCCAGCTGCGTTGCTAACTCATGCAATTCAAACTGCAACGCTTGCACCACGCGCGCTTGCTGTTTAGCAGCATCTTGACGACGAGATACTTCGTAGTCTACCTTGGCCGTTTCATTTTGAGCACTCGTAAGGGCTGTCTCAGCTGTCTGCAAGGCTGCTCGTAGCTGTTCACCAGTTGCGCGTTGTGCTTGCAGTACCTGCTCCAGTTCTTGGGCGTGCGTGGCTAATTGGTCAACACGTGCTGTGAGTTGCTTCAACTCCGTCTGGCGACTTAAAATTGTTGCCCCACGTTGTTGGTTAGCCCCACCAGTCAGCGAACCACCAGCATTAACTACTTGCCCATCAAGGCTAACGACACGAAAACGATATTGGCCCGCCCGCGCGATTTGCGTCGCATCATCTAGCGTTGCGGCCACCACCGTATTCCCCAACAAATTACCACAAATACCGGCCATCCCTTCTGGCATCGTGACTAATTCTTCGGCAATCCCAATAAAACCAGGCATTGCTTGAATCCGGTCAATACCAGTCAAGCGCCGTGGCTTAATGGTATCCATTGGTAAAATCGTTACTCGCCCAGCCCGCTTTTGTGTGAGATAACGAATCACTTGCTTAGCTGTAGCCGTTGTATCCACCACGATTTGCTGCAAGGCGCCACCCAGAACTGTTTCAATTGCTTTCGTATAGTCACTTGGCACTGATAACAACTCCGCCACAACACCTTGAACACCTGGAAACTTGGCCCGAACAGCCGGTTGCATAATGGCCCGAACACCTTGATAAAAGCCAGCATATTCATCTAAAGCATGCAGGGCATCACGTTGGCTTTTGGCCTTATTTAAATCGTTGAGGGCAGTATACCACTGTTTTTCAGTTTGTTGATAAGTTTTCGTGGCTTGCGTCAGCTGTGCTTTATAATCGGTGACTGCGGCTGACAAGGCTGTTAAATCAGCCGTAGCAGTTGTTTCGGGTGCGTCATCTGCAGCAGCTGCCAACAATGTTTCGTGGGTTGCCATTTCCTGTTGCAACCGTTGTTTGATGATTTGCTGACGACTGGCCAACGCTTGCTGCGCCTTATCATCATGTTGCAACGCATTATGTAAGGCGGCAATCGTCTGCATCGTTTGAATATACGCATGCCGATTTTTTTCAAGCGCAGCGGTAAGCGCTGCTTGTTGCGTTGCGGCGGCGTGACTATCAACAGCTGCAAGTTGACGTTTCAACGTTTGTCGTTGTTGTGTTAATTGGGTCTGTTGTGCCTGCGCTGTCTGAAGTTGCTCAGCGAGCGTCGCCATACGGGTCGCAACTTCTTGCGCGCGACTTTGTTGCTCAGTTATTTGCCCTTGCAACGTCTCAAGCTGTTGTGAACTGAGATTTTGTGCCCCAATCAAACGCTCACGTGTTTGGGTTTCTTGCAAAATAGTGGCTTGTAAGGCATCTCGCGCCTGTTGTTCATTGACACGTGCTTGGCGTTTTTGCGCTAAGGTCTGATTCAGTGTATCAACGGCTGTTTTTGTGTGATTCACTTGCGCGTCTTGTCGCGTGAGATCAGCTGTTGCCTGCGTCTTTTTTTCAATCAATACCTGTTGTGTCAGCGCCAATTGCAGACGATCTAACGTCTCAAAACGCGTCTTTTGCGCAATATA
The DNA here is from genome assembly GCA_900554745.1 of uncultured Leuconostoc sp. Classification (GTDB taxonomy): domain Bacteria; phylum Bacillota; class Bacilli; order Lactobacillales; family Lactobacillaceae; genus Leuconostoc. The sequence goes on along the minus strand of USIU01000016.1, from coordinate 7,289 downwards.
ATCAGTTGCCTGCGCCGATTGTTCAGCTAACGGTTCAATGCGCCCTTCAATTTCATGAATAATGTCTGCAACACGTGCTAAATTATCCGTGGTTTGTTGTAATTCTTTTTGTGCGCGTTGTTTATTTTGTTTATATTGATAGACGCCCGCAACCTCTTCGATAATACTCCGCCGGTCTTCTGGCTTGGCATTAAAAATACCCTCCACGCGCCCCTGTGAGATGATGGAAAAACTTTCCCGTCCCAAACCAGTATCCATAAATAACTCATGAATATCGCGCAAACGACTTGTCACACCATTAATTTGATAGCTACTTTCACCGGAGCGGTATAATTTACGCGTAATCCGAATTTCGCTAAAGTCAGATTTGATGTAGTGATCTGAGTTATCAAAGGTCATTGAAACTTCGGCGCGGTTCAAAGCCGGCCGTGTCTTGGTGCCACCAAAAATAATGTCGGCCATTTTAGTCCCACGTAAATCTTTGGCACTCTGCTCACCCATCACCCAGCGAATCGCTTCAATAATATTTGATTTTCCTGAACCATTTGGGCCCACAATGCCAGTCATCCCTGGCATAAATTCAATAACCGTTTTATCAGCAAAAGACTTAAAGCCACTGATTTCAAGGGATTTAAGTTTCATAAGCTTATTTTTCTTCCAGTAGTTTTAAGGCTGCCCGAGCAGCAGCCTTTTCTGCATCTTTAATCGACTTGCCAGTCCCACGTGCCAGTTCATGGCCATCAACCGAAACGCTGGCTTCAAAGACTTGTGTTTTATCCGCCATCGCTTGTTCACGCTCTGTCTGATAATCAATCACGACGGCACCATTAACTTGTAACTTTTCTTGTAAGCGGCTTTTAAAATCAATAAAGCGATCAAAGAAGCCGGTATCAATCGCTGCAAACAATGTGCGATTCAAAAATTCCCGCACCGCTTCAGCGCCTTGATCCAAGTATAATGCACCAATAAAGGCTTCCCAAATATCTTCTAGCAAAGAGTCACGTTCACGTGCCCCAGACATTTCTTCCCCTTTACCCAAGCGTACCGCTTCGTTCAAGTGGACTAAGCGCGAAAAGTGGGCAAATGAGCGTGTCTGCACCATAGCAATGCGCATTTCCGTTAATTGCCCCTCATGCCAATGCGGATAGCGCTTAAACAAATATTCGGCGACTGACATTTGCATCACCGAATCACCCAAAAATTCTAACCGTTGGTAATCGCGGCCAGGCTCGTTAGGATGTTCGTTTAGGTAGTTACGTTGGGTGAGAGCTTCTCGTAACAACGCCTCATCCTGAAATACAATGTTGAATTCGGTCCGTAAGTATTGTTTAAAACTGTCTTGTGACACGATTTTATCCTTTGAAGTCATAGTTTGATACTTTATTATAACAAAAAAAGCCCACTGTTTTTAACAAACTTGGGGCTTCTGTTGGTTTAAACGTTGGCACGCTCACGCACAACCGCTGCGATTTCTTCAACGTATTCATCAACTTGTTCAACTGTTGGTGCTTCAGCCATGACCCGAAGCAGTGACTCCGTGCCGGATGCACGAACAAGCACGCGGCCATCACCAGCCATTTTCATTTCCACTTCGGCAATCTTCGCAATCACTGCGGGGTCTTGTTGAATGGCGATTTTATCCGCTACTGGAATGTTCACTAATTTTTGTGGATAAATTTGAACTTCGGCCGCCAATTCTGACAATTTCTTACCGGTTTCCTTCATCACATAAAGCAACTGCAACGCGGTGAGTAAGCCATCGCCTGTCGTTGCCCAATCACTGAAAATAATATGACCAGACTGTTCCCCACCGAGGTTGTAACCAGATGCTAGCATTTCGGCCATCACATAACGATCGCCGACCGCAGTCTTCACACTCGTCATGCCGTGTTCAGACAATGCTTTATAAAAACCAATATTGCTCATCACTGTTGAGACCACTGTATGATGCTTCAAGCGCCCTTGGGCATCCATGAATTTACCAGTGATGTACATGATTTTGTCACCATCGACAATGGCACCATTTTCATCAACCGCAATCAGACGATCACCATCCCCATCAAAAGCCAAGCCAACCTGAACATCATTTTCAGTCACAAAGGCGGCCAGTGCTTCTGGATGCGTTGAGCCAACACCATCATTAATGTTAAGCCCGTTTGGTTCCGTACCCATCATCACAAAATCAGCGTTTAAATCAGCGAACAAATGCGCCAACAACCCACTCGTTGCGCCATTAGCACCATCCAAGGCAATGCGCATACCTTCCAAATCCGCCGGAATGGTTTTTTGCAAAAAGCTCAAATACTTCAAGGCGCCTTCTGGGTAATTATTGACAACGCCTAAGCCTTCAGCACTTGGGCGTGGTAAGTCATCCACTGGACTATCAAGCAATTGTTCAATTTCAAATTCCAATTCGTCCGATAGCTTGAAGCCATCGTTTCCAAAGAATTTAATCCCATTATCCGCAGCCGGATTATGCGAAGCTGTAATCTGAACCCCAGCATCGGCTTCCAAATTTTGCACCAAAAATGCCACGGCTGGTGTCGTAATGACCCCCAAACGTAAAACATCAATCCCCACTGACAAGAAACCAGCGATAATGGCTTGTTGCAACATTTCTCCAGAAATACGCGTATCGCGACCAACAATCACGACTGGTTTCTTCTCATCTTGTGCATGGCGTGTCAAAATCGCCCCACCCGCACGACCGAGACGAAAAGCCAATTCTGGCGTTAAAGTGTCATTGGCAATGCCGCGCACGCCGTCTGTTCCAAAATATTTTAATTTAATTTCTGACATTGTTTTGTCCTGTTCTTTTTAATTCGTTGAATGGCTCGAAGACGAGGAACTCGTCGCTGATGATGAACTACTACTCTGATCACCATCCCCCATTACTTGTGTCACTTGTGCCGTCACGGATTTAACATCATAACGGACAATCCCGGCAATCGCCGGTAACGTGATCGTCAAAGTACCGTTACCCTGAATTTGTGACACATCAACCGGCACACTGAGATCACTCATAGCATTAAGTATATCAGAAGCACCATACGCCGTCACATTTTTCGGATCAAATGTCACTTGGTATTTATTACTACCAGTGTTTTTAAGGGTTGGTGTCAGGGACAACTTCTTACTATCTGCTGGCGCAATGACCATCGTCACATTGGCTGAGCGTTGGTCAAAGTTAACTTCTACCACATGACCATCCTTATCATAAGCCACCAAACGCACAATCTGCGTAACAGTGTCTTTAATGCCTGATTGTAAGGTCACTTGTGCAGCAATCGTTGCAACTGCATCAACATTTGTCTTAGGACCACTGATGGTCACGCGCTTAGGGTCACTCACCACTTCGCTGACCGTATAGCCCTGAGCAATTTTACTTTGATCATAGTTGACATGAATTGGTAAGGTCGCCGCCGCTTTTTTGGCAATTGTCACGGTAATTTTTTGTGGGGTTACCGTTGAAGTCAATGAGGCATTCACCCCACGTAATGCCACTGTCACCGTATGTTTACCAGGTTTTAAACCACGCAGATCGGCACTAGCTTGAATATCATTACGACTTTGCGTGGCAGAAATCAAGGCCCCAGATCCTTCAATATCAACGTCTACCGTGGCAGGCGCACCGACAGCGACATAATTATCACTATCAAATTGTAAGTTCAATGGCACTTTAAGGGTCGCCTTTTTTTCCGGTATTAACGTCGAAAAGTTATCCGAACCATTCGACGTCAAACTCGTCGTTTTTGTGCTTAACACATACGCCGAGAGGAGAATTGCAATCACCAATGAGATCACAAGATTAACAATTTTTGACTGGCCAACTTTTTTCATGCGGCTGACCTCCCTTTCTTTTGCCACCAGTGTTTTTTAGCCGCCAACGCTTCATATGATGCTAAGAGCTGGTGTTTGAAAAAGTTGAGGTAACTTTCTTGATCCATCTGGCGTAACAAGTCGCCATTTTGCGTGATAGATATCTCACCCGTTTCTTCTGAAACGACGACCGTGATGGCATCACTTGCTTCCGAAATGCCGACCGCAGCACGATGGCGCGTCCCGAGTTCTTTGGGAATCCGGACACTTTCAGAAAGTGGTAAATAAGCGGCAGCGGCAGCAATCCGCCCTTTACTAATAATGACAGCACCATCATGCAGCGGCGTATTGGGAATAAATGTATTAATCAATAATTGACCAGAAATAGCGGCATCTAACTTGATGCCCGTTTTAATGTAGTCATCTAATTGTGTATCCCGTTCAATGGTAATTAACGCGCCAATTCGCCGTTTTGACATGTATTGTAACGCATCATCCAAACTTTTAATCAGTTGATTTTCCTCAGCATTATCGACATGTGAGCGCCGCAAGGTCAAGCCTCGTCCCAAAGTCTCGAGCCCACGTCGAATTTCTTGCTGAAAAATCACCACCAAGGCAATCGGTGCCCAAGTAATCAGTTGGTCCATGACCCACGATAACGTGGTCAGGCCTAAATACCAACTGATCACTTTGACAAGAATAATCGCCCCGACACCAAATAAAATTTGGAGCGCACGCGTCCCTTCAACGAACTGAATAATTTTATAAAGCAGAAACCAAATAATAATGATATCAACCGCGTGCATGAGGTTGGAAATGGTTAAGTACGATAGCATAGGTTTTCCTTTACTGAATTTTAAGCGATAACTTGGTGACGTTACAACACGATGAACGCAATCATTCTATTCTTCGTTTTTACCTGCCAACGCTGCCGTTTCCGCATAATTAATAAATTGTCGAATATTAATACCCGCTTGACGCGTAATCCGACCTTGTTCATAAAGACTTTGAATCGTTTCACGTTGCGCATTTAAGGCGATGAGCTCTAGTTCCATGCGCTGACGATCATCTAATTCACGCTGTTCTGGCGTATCTGGGTGTTTTTCGTGTTCAATTTGATAACGATACACCACAATCAATTCATACGCATTCTGCCTTTCAATACGATGGGATACGGTATCCCCATCATACTTTTCCATATGCGCAGACAGCGCCTTAATGGCTGCTTTTGCCATTTCGCGAATCGCTAATGACGTTTCTGCCTTAAACTCTTTGTCGGATTCATCCGACAACCAAATGCGAACACTCCGCAAGGCCCGTCGCGTTAAGAGCCGGACCCAGTGCGCCGAGTTATCGTACTTCTTATCGGCACCAATGAGTTTTTCTAAACGTTCTAGGCGTCGAGATTGAATTGAGAAAATTAAAATTGAAATTTTTTCTTCAACTAGTAACTGTTGTAACCGATTGCGTTGCGCGTCCAAAGCGATGCGCCGCAGCTCTGAATTATCAAATTTCACATCATCGGCCTTTTCACCCATGAGCTGTTCACGAATTTGAGCAATCGTGGCTTGCTTACGTGTAATCAATTCATACACTACGGCGCGATTCGTGTCATTTTGTTGCTCACGTAACGTTTCAATCCCGACTTGAATCGCAAAAATACGCGCCCGCGCTTCGGATAATTCGGCCTCACGGCCTTCACCCGTTTCGGGTAATTCAGCGTCTGAAATCTCAGGCTGCGTAAAGTCATGTGATGATCGCACTTTCGTGACAATTGGCAGCATAATCGTGGCGACCAAAAGACTAATGATCACGACAACTGCTGCAATGAAAATCAATAAATCACGCTGTGGAAACGCCGAACCGTCTTGAATAACTGCTGGGACGGTCATCACCGCCGCCATGGTCACAGCGCCACGTACGCCGGTTAAGCCCGAAATAATGGCCATTTTAAACTTGGGCTTTTGATCACGGTTGCGGAGATACCAAACAATCTGGTTCCCGTACGTCCACAACGTCCGAATGGTAAAAATAATCAACCAGACAATCACACCATAAAGAATGGCTTGCCCAGTGTGAATTTGTGCGTTTTTAACAACTGCCACCACAATCGGTGGTAAACCAATCCCCAACAAAACGAAAATAATCCCGTTAAGCAGATACACAAAGATTTCCCATGTTCGCACGGCTGTTACCGAGATTTCAGGATGGCGCGCATTGATATGTTGATCGCTCAAAATCTTCGTTAAGACACCGCCGGCCACCACGGCAATCACCCCAGAGGCATGAAAAACCGCTTCTGCTGTCCAATAAATCAAAAAGGGAGCTAATAGCGTCATTACCGTGTGAAAAACGACGTCGTTCAGGCCAACACGATCGAACGTATCACGTAACCAACTTAGGAGACTACCTAAGGCTAATCCCACGATGAGGCCCATAAAGGTCATCCAAGCAAAATTCGTCACCGCTTGCCCAATCAGAAATGTCCCGACGACCGTGGCTTTAATGGCAGTGTTAAAACTCACCAAACCACTCGCATCGTTAATTAAACTTTCCCCAGCAACAATATGTAAGACATTTTCTGGTAATTTAACACGTTTAGCAATGGCTTGCACCGCCACTGGATCAGTTGGCGACACCACGGCAGCCAGCGCTAAGGCCACCGAATTTGGCAGTTGTGGCATCAACAAATGAATAAAGTACCCACCAATCAAAGTTGTCAATAAGACGAGTAAAATCGCATTGCCTAAAATCGGCCCGCGTAATTCCCATAATTCACGTTTTGGAAAGCGCCAGGCATCATTATAAAGCAAAGGCGCCACAAACAAGAGCATGAACCAGTGGGCGTCAATATCGACATTAACCCCTAACAGGAGTGATAAAAACAACCCAATGACGATTTGAAAAAGACTAATCGGCACTTCTGGGACAAAGTGGGAAATAATATTAGAGAAAGTTACCGAAACAATGAGAATAACGACCAATTCAAGTATCAGCATCGTTTATCTTTCTCCTATAATACGGACTTCTGTCTCCAAAGTGACGCCGTACTTTGCTTTAACAGTGGCTTGTACCAAATGAATGAGATCTTCATAATCATTGCCAGTACCATTAGCCACGTTGACCATAAAGCCTGCATGCTTTCGTGACACTTCCACTCCACCGACACGCGTCCCTTGTAAGCCGGCATCCATAATTAACTTACCCGCAAAATAACCGGTTGGTCGCTTAAAGACCGACCCATTGGACGGATAATTCAATGGTTGCTTGTTGGCCCGGCGGAAATTATTGTCATCCATTCGTGCTTGAATAGCGGTTTGATCATCTGGCTTGAGTGTAAAGGTCGCACTGACAATCACGCCCCCATTTTCTTGGAAAACGGATTGGCGATACCCAAAGTTCAGCGCATCGGCTGCAAAAGTTTGCAAAGACCCGTCTGGCATAATGGCTGTCACCGACGTGGCAACCAT
>USIU01000015.1 GCA_900554745.1 uncultured Leuconostoc sp. | reverse complement strand
GGGATAATGTCTATTCCAAGTTGAAATTTGAATCAGGTGCCCATCGCGTGCAGCGGGTGCCGGCAACCGAAACGCAAGGTCGGGTGCATACCTCAACGGCAACGGTTGGCGTGATGCCGGAATTTGAAGATATTGACTTTGAATTAGCTGAATCGGATTTGGAAGAAGAATTCTTCCGTTCAGGCGGTGCTGGTGGACAAAACGTCAACAAAGTGTCAACGGCAGTGCGTTTGATTCACAAGCCAACGGGCATCATGGTTAAAATGCAAGAAGAACGAACACAAATTAAAAACCGTGATAAGGCGCGTAAGTTATTGGCCAGTCGTGTGTATGACTTTTACGCCCAACAAAATGAAGCGGCGTATGCCGAACAACGAAAATCAGCGGTTGGGACTGGCGATCGTTCAGAACGTATTCGGACCTATAATTACCCCCAAAACCGTGTCACGGATCATCGCATCGGCTTGACTTTAAACAAGTTAGATCGGGTGATGAACGGTGAATTAGGGGAAGTGATTGATGCGTTAATCATCGCTGATCAGACGGCTAAGCTTGCGGAATTGAACAACGCTTAAAGATGACAGACAAACATTTTGAAACCCCAAAACAATTTCAACAACCTCACCAGACGACACACAAACGCTCAAATTCACCCGCTAAGTTGACCCAACCACGTTGGTACGAGTGGGATGATCAGGCCAAACCAATGGCCCCAGCGCAAGTAAAATTGTCGCTACTGGAAGCGCGCAAGTGGGCGGTAATCGAACTAACACAGGCGGGGATGCCCGAAGCCGATGCCAAAGATAATGTCGATTTCTTGTTGACGGGCGCTTTGAACATTAACTACGGTTATTTACGTGCCAATTTTTCTCGGCAAATGCCAGCAGCGCTGGCGGCAGTTTGGCCAAAGTGGGTGGCGCAATTAAGCCAAAACGAACCACCGCAATATATTCTCGGTCATGCGCCGTTTTACGGGCGGGAGTTCATGGTCGATGCGCGCGTCCTGATCCCCCGACCAGAAACGGAGCAACTTGTCGAATGGATTTTACAAGACGCGAGTGGCACGCAAGGGGCACCAGTGTCTGTATTGGATATTGGGACGGGATCAGGGGCCATTATTGAGACCTTGATGCTGGAAAATCCACGCGTCAAAGGCTTTGCGGCTGATATTTCACCCGACGCCTTGGCCGTGGCCGAAAACAATGCCCAACGCTTTGGGTTACACAATTTGCATGTCATTGAAAGTGATGTGTATCAAGGTGTTGCGGACTTACAATTTGATATCATTGTCAGCAATCCACCCTATATTGCCCGGACCGACGAAGCAGAAATGGACGCCAGTGTCTTAGCTTATGAGCCGCAAATGGCCCTGTTTGCTGACCAAGATGGGTTAGCGATTTATGACAAAATTGCGGCTGGGTTGGCGCAACATTTGACGGCGCATGGGCGTGCTTATTTTGAAATTGGCTATAAACAAGGTCCGGCAGTGGTAGCGATGATGCAACAGGCGTTGCCCGAAGCAACAGTGACGCTGAAAAAGGATTTTGCCGGTTTAGATCGCATGGTGCGTGTGGTGAAAGGATAGAAATGGACGTCAAGTGTGTTTGACGTCGGTAGGATGAATATGGAGACAGAATTACTAACAACTCAAGATGTGCAACGGGCCGGGGCCTTATTAAAAGCCGGCGAAGTGGTGGCTTTCCCGACCGAAACAGTCTATGGTCTAGGGGCCGATGCGACCAATGACATGGCGGTAAAAAAAGTCTTTGTCGCGAAAAATCGTCCAGCCGATAATCCCCTGATTATGACCGTTGCCGATGTTGAACAGTTGACGCCCTTTGTCACAATTTCTGAAGCGGCTCGGCAATTGATGGCGGCCTTTTGGCCCGGGTCTTTGACGATTATTATGCCAATTAAGCCGGGTCAGGTGTCGATGTTGGTGACGGGTGGTCTACAAACTGTTGCTTTTCGTTTGCCGGCCAATGAAACCGCGCGTGCCGTGATTCGCGCCGCTGGGGTGCCTATCGTTGGCCCAAGTGCGAATACATCAGGTAAGCCATCGCCAACCACGGCCCAACATGTGTGGCATGATATGCAAGGCCGGATTGCGGCTATTGTAGACGATGGGCCAACCGAAGTGGGGGTTGAATCGACCGTAATTGATATGTCAACGGATACGCCGACGATTTTGCGGCCGGGTGCGGTGACGCAACAACAATTAGAAGCTGTACTCCAACAGCCCGTGTTTGACGCCACAAGTACGACTTCGGTGGCGAGTCACGTTACCCCAAAGGCACCGGGGATGAAGTATCGCCACTATGCCCCAGACAAAACGGTGGTCATGTTTGATCGTTTGGATGTCTTGGCGCTCAAAGCAGTCCTGACGGATCAAGATGTTGTGATGGCGCAAGATGACACCTTGGTCACCTTGCAGTTACCAGTGACGCAAACGTGGTCATTAGGAGAAACGCTTGAAAGTGCAACGGAACAGCTTTTTGCGGGGCTCCGTTTTTATGATGAGACACCAGCAGTAGCCACGATTTATGTGGAAAAAATGCCCCCCATTGGGATTGGTAAAGCCTATAACAATCGCTTAGCTAAGGCGGCGGGAAATCAAGAATTGACGGTTTAACACGCTAGCACCACTAGGGTGCTTTTTTTGATTGTGCTGGGCACGTACCAAGGCGACATGACGTAGGTGATTTTAATTTACTGAAAAGGTACACGGAAAACATGTAAACGTTTACATTGAAAACGCGATAAGACCGGCATTTTTGGCGATTGAGCTTGATATATCAAGGTTTATCAGGAGGTTTTACTTGATATTTTGTAAGCGCTTTGATACACTATTACCAGAAGCTGATTCACAGCTAAAAAGGAGAAAATAATCATGACACAATCAAAAGAATTCCATATCGTAGCAGAAACAGGTATCCACGCACGTCCAGCAACATTGTTGGTACAAGCAGCCTCAAAGTTCACATCAGACGTTACTTTGTCATACCAAGGTAAGGATGTTAACTTGAAGTCAATCATGGGTGTGATGTCACTTGGTGTTGGTCAAGGTGCTGACGTGACAATCAAGACTGAAGGTGATGATGAAGAAGCAGCAATGGCTGCCATCACTGAAGCAATGGAAAAAGAAGGACTTGCTGAATAATAATGGCTAAGAACTTCAAAGGAATCGCGGCAAGTAATGGGATTGCAATTGCAAAAGCCTACTTGTTAGTTGACCCAGATTTGTCTTTTTCAAAGACAACAATTACAGATGTGACAGCTGAACAAGCTCGTGTCGACGATGCTTTGAAGGCTGCCAGTGCCGATGTGGAACTCATTAAGGCGAAAGCTGCTGAAAACCTTGGTGCTGAAGAAGCGCAAGTGTTTGAAGCCCATTTGATGGTCTTGGCTGATCCAGAAATGTCAGGCGCCTTTAAACAAAAGATTGCCGACGATAAGGTGAACGCTGAACAGGCTGTTAAAGAAGTGACAGACATGTATATCAGCATGTTTGAAGCGATGACAGACAATGCCTACATGCAAGAACGGGCGGCTGACATTCGTGATGTGACGAAGCGTATCTTGTCACACTTGCTTAACGTGGCCTTGCCAAACCCAGCATTGATTGATGAAGAAGTCGTGTTGGTGGCAAAGGATTTGACGCCTTCAGATACTGCGCAACTTGACCGCAACTTTGTTAAGGGTATCTTAACTGACTTGGGTGGTCGAACAGCGCATGCGTCAATCATGGCTCGGACGTTAGAAATTCCAGCTGTCGTGGGCACGGAAATTGCTACAAAAGAAGTTGCAGCTGGTGACCTGGTGATTGTTGATGGCTTGACGGGTGACGTGATTGTCGACCCAGATGCTGACACACTTGCTACTTATCAACAAAAGGCAGCTGATTATCAAGCACAACGTGCTGAATGGGCCTTGTTGAAGGATCAACAATCAGTCAGTGCCGACGGTAAGACATTTGTCGTGGGTGCCAACATTGGTTCACCAAAAGACATGCCTGCCGTTTTGGAAAATGGTGCTGAAGGGATTGGTTTGTACCGGACTGAATTCCTCTACATGGAATCAGATCATTTGCCAACTGAAGAAGAACAGTTTGAAGCTTATAAGACTGTTGTCGAAAAGATGGCCGGTAAGCCCGTGACAGTGCGTACCATGGATATTGGTGGCGACAAGCACTTGAGCTACTGGAAGTTACCAGAAGAAGAAAACCCATTCTTGGGTTATCGTGCGATCCGTATTTCTTTGGATCAAACAGAAATCTTCCGGACACAACTCCGTGCCTTGCTGCGTGCCTCAGCCTTTGGTAACTTGTGGATTATGTTCCCAATGATTGCCACATTGCCTGAGTTCCGTGCCGCAAAGCAAATTTATACAGAAGAACGTGCCAAGCTTGAAGCAGCTGGTGTGGCTATGGGTGAGGTCAAGTTAGGGATCATGATTGAAATTCCTGCTGCCGCCATGTTGGCTGATAAATTTGCTAAGGAGTTAGATTTCTTCTCAATTGGCACTAACGATTTGATTGGTTATACAATGGCTGCAGATCGTGGTAACGATAAGGTTGCTTATTTGTATCAACCATATAACCCATCAATCTTGCGTTTGATCAATAATGTGATTACTGCCGCACACAAAGAAGGTAAGTTTGTTGCCATGTGTGGTGAAATGGCTGGTGATCCAATCGCTGTCCCATTGTTGATGGGGATGGGCTTGGATGAATTCTCAATGAGTGCCCCATCTATTTTGCAAACACGTGCCTTGATGAAGCAGTTGAATACTGCTGATATGAAGGTGTTGGCTGAAAAAGCTTTGGATGCCGAAACAAATGACGAAGTCATTGCATTAGTTGAATCAGCAATTGACTAGAACAAGTTTTAAGACCGCCGATTGGCGGTCTTTTTGTGTTAAAATAGAACCTATGAAGATTTTAGCCTTTGATACAAGTAACCAACCACTGACGGTGAGTTTGGCGGAAGATAATAACGTGTTACGCGTGTTCACAACCAACGAAGCACGGAATCATTCGATTCAGTTACTGCCAGCGATTGAAGCTACGCTGGCCGAACAACAATGGGCGCTTAGTGATATTGATCGTATTGTAGTTGCCCAAGGTCCCGGGTCATTTACGGGACTGAGAATTGGCGTGACAGTTGCCAAACTGTTGGCTAATACGTTGCAAGCCGAGCTCGTCGGCGTATCGAGCTTGGCCGTGTTGGCTGCGCAAGTGACCAATCCTGGTTTAGTGGTGCCACTCTTTGATGCGCGTAATAACAATGTGTTTGCGGGTGTTTATCATCAGGATACGGCGGTGTTAGCCGATGCGCACCAACCAATCGATCATTTGGTGACTTGGTTGCAGACGCGTGATGAACCCATCACTTTTGTAGGGGAAACCACGGCATTTGCGCCCGCTTTACAGGCGGCATTTGGCGATCAAGCTACCATTCTAACACCGGCTGATAGTTTGCCTGATGGTCAGGGCATTGTGGCGTTGGGCCGTAAAGCACAACCTACCCCTGATGTGGCCCGTTTTAATCCCAATTATTTAAGAAAAACCCAGGCGGAGCTGAACTGGCTTGCTGCGCATCCTGGTGAGGATAATCCCGAAAATTATGTTTTTGAAGTTTAATCACCAACCGAAATTACCGCTTGCTTTGCCACGCTTTACGACTAAGACGCTGGCAGTCAGCGGCTATGACTTTGTGTTACGGCGTGCTACGGTCGCTGATATTGACACCTTGGTTCGTATTGAAGAGGCCGTTTATGCTGGGGTGGCGCCGTGGGTATTGCGTGATTTTCTGAGCGAATTATCACGACCTCATATTCGTCTTTATTTAGTGATTGAACGTCATCAACAGGTGATTGGTTTTGCTGGGGTTGCTTATCAAAGAGATCAGCGTGATATGCACATTACCAATATTGCGGTTGTGCCTATTTGGCAAGGACATGGTTTGGGGACGACGATTTTGTCCGAAATTAATCAATTTGCGCAAGCAGTCGGGGTATCGACCATGACGTTAGAAGCACGGGCTTCTAATCATGGGGCGATTGCGCTATATCAACGTTTAGGCTTTGCACAAACCGGCATCAAAAAGGGGTATTATTTCGGTGATCATGAGGATGCCGTTTCAATGGTAAAACAACTTGAAAATTCAACCAGCCACAATTGAAGATAGTGCGGTCATTTATCAGATTGCGCAAGCAGCCTTCCAGCCTTCGCCTTGGCCCAAAACAGTGTTTGAACATGAACTGAACAGCCCGCGGAGTCGTTATTTTTTAACAACGGGTGGGTTTATTGGCATAACGCAGATATTAGATGAAGTTGAGATTGGTAGTATTGCGGTCCAACCCGATTATCAACGGCAAGGGATTGCGCAAGCGCTATTAGCAACCGTTTTGGCGTTGCCGGACGTTGCCCGATTTTTATTGGAAGTTGACGAGTTGAATCATCCAGCGATTCGGCTGTATGAAAAGATGGGGTTTTCACCGTATCACCGTCGTGAGAAGTATTATAAAAATGGTCATGCCGCAATCATGATGGAAAGGAAAATGTGAGCACAGGTTGCTAAGGGCACCACTCACACGAATAAAGATGACAAAAATCATAGCATTTGAATCCAGCGCTGATGAAACCAGTGTTGCCATTGTGGAAGATGGCCATATTGTCCTAAGTAACGCCGTGGCCACGCAAATTAATTCGCATCAACGCTTTGGGGGGATTGTCCCCGAAGTTGCCAGTCGCCACCATATTGAATGGATCACGCGGGTGTTAGACGATGCCTTAGCTACAGCCCATGTGTCGCCAGACGAACTGGATGCGGTAGCCGTGACTTACGGCCCTGGTTTGGTGGGGTCTTTGTTGGTTGGTTTAATGGGTGCCAAAACCTTTGCCTTGGCACACAATTTGCCGATTGTGCCAGTCAATCATTTGGCAGGACACATTGCAGCGGCTAATTTTAATCAGCCCATTCGCTATCCAGCCTTGGCTTTGATGGTGTCTGGTGGGCATACTGAACTAGTCCTCATGCAAAATGAAAACGCATTTGCTGTGTTGGGTGAAACCCGTGATGATGCCGCTGGTGAAAGTTTTGATAAAGTTGGGCGCTTGTTAAAGCTGCCTTATCCGGCTGGGAAGACAATCGATGAGATGGCGCACAAAGGGCAACCAACGATTAAATTTCCGACCGCAATGGCACATGAAGACAACTATGATTTTAGTTTTTCAGGGTTGAAAAGTGCCGTCATTAACTATGTGCATCATGCGGAACAAAAAGGGGAAACAATTGATCAATATGATTTAGCCACTAGTTTCCAAAATGCAGTCGTGGATGCGTTAGTTGGGCGAACGAAACGGTCGTTACAAGATTATCCGGTTAAGAGTTTTATCTTAGCTGGTGGTGTGGCGGCTAATTCGCAGTTGCGTGAGACATTAGAACAGTTACTGGCGTCATTTCCAGAAACGACGTATATTCCGGTACCACGGCAATATACGGGTGACAATGCCGCGATGATTGGGGCAGCGGGTTACTGGAATTATAAACAAGGTATTTTTGCAGGTTTAGACTTAAACACTGATCCAGGGTTAGATTTTGAACTAATATAATCGTAATAAGATTGTGAATCTATCACGATCTTTTGTTGCGATCCTTATTTTTGTGGTACAATAGTTATGCAAAAGTTCACAAAGTAATCTAAGATACCTGTTTCATCATGGCATCACGTTGATGTTTGGTGAAACAAGCATGATAATAATGACATTAACACTGGAGAAAATTATGACACAACCTAAAATCCCGCGTGCGACCGCCAAGCGATTGCCAATTTATTTCCGCTATTTAACCTTTTTACATGATGCGGGGACTGACCGCATTTCGTCTGCTGAATTAAGCGATGCCATTAAGTTTGATGCGGCCACGATTCGTCGTGATTTTTCTTATTTTGGTGCCTTAGGCAAGCGCGGTTATGGCTATGATGTCAAAGCATTGCTAGATTTCTTTGCCAATGTGTTGGATCAAGACAGTCTGATTAATGTCGCGTTAATCGGAGCTGGAAATTTGGGTCAAGCGTTGCTTAACTTTAACTTTCACCAGTCTTCAAACATGCGTATTTCGGCGGCTTTTGACGTGGATCAGTCACGCGCAGGCACAATTATGGCCGGTGTGCCGATTTATTCAATGACTGAGTTAAAAGAACAAATCACGGCGCAACGGATTAATATTGCTATTTTAACCGTACCACAAGGTGTTGCGCAAGAAATCACGAATGAACTGGTGGATGCCGGTATTAAAGGGATTTTGAACTTTACGCCTTTGCGTGTAACCGTGCCAAGTGGCGTGCGGGTACAAAATGTGGATTTGACCAATGAATTACAAACATTGGTTTACTTTATTGAAAACTATGGTTCGATTACGACAGGATAATAACTAACATGCCGATTTTAGATTTAAATGATCAAGAAAAAGTACAGGCGTATCAACGTTTTGTTCGTGAGGATCCGCGTGGTCAAGTGACCCAAGATCCGTTATGGGGTGAACTCAAAGCGAACTGGGGTCATGTGTATGTTTACCATGAAACGGCGGGGCAAATTGATGCGGTGCTAACGGTGTTAACGGTTGAAGCGGTACCTGGTAAATTGCTGGGGTATGCTGGTCGGGGACCGATTGGCGACGTTCATGATGTGGCGTTGATTAAAAGCATGATTCAAGAAGCTTTGGCAGCCTTACCGGACAATGTGTTCCTCATTCGTTTGGATCCCGAAGTGGCTTATAGTGATGCGTTGAATGCTGCGTATCAATCAGCTGGTTTTGTGACACGCAATCGTGAGATTCACCACATGCATGGTAATATTCAACCCCGTAAAAATGTGGTGTTGTATTATGATGGTCGTGGCGAAGGCGCTGCGCCGATTACAACAGAAGACGAATTGATGTTACACTTCAAGCGTGACTATCGTAATCAAATCCGTCGCGCAGCTAAAGATGGCGTGACCGTGACAGCTGGTGATAGCGAAGCAGACGTGCGTGCCTTTTTTGACACCTATGTCATGATGGCTGCGGCGCAAGGTATTACGCACCGGCCGATTGATTATTTCCTCCGGATGCAACAATTGTGGGCTGGAACTGGATTATTTAAAGTATTCTTAGCTCACTTTGAAGGGCACGTGATTGCCAGTGGCATCGGCTTTAGTTATGGTGATGAAATCTGGTATATGTATGCTGGGTCTGACCGCCAGTATGCGAAGCACTACGGACCATACGCTGTACAATGGGAGATGCTTAAATGGGGACTGGCCCTAGGCAAAGTTGAATATGACTTTGGCGGTGTTGGGGACTTTGTACCTGAAGATGGTCTCTACAAATTTAAGCACGGCTTTGCTTATCATGATCCACAAGCCGAATACATTGGTGAATTGGATTGGGTCGTGGATGAAGCGGCTTATGCCAAGTATCTTGAACAATTTAAGTAACCGCCATTGGCGGCTTTTTTAGTGCTTCAAAACTATGCTATAATTAAAACATTGTGGGCTAATTCATGGCGTGGTTGACAAGAGCGGCAGGCGTTGCTTGTGCACGACAAATTTGTTTTAGTAAACGACAGATATTCAAAAGGGGTGTGTGTGAATGACCATCAAAATGATTGCTTCTGATATGGACGGCACTTTTTTGACTGCCAATGATGCGTACAATCGTCACCGTTTCGAACGTGTTTTGGATCAGCTTCAGGAAAAAGACGTCCGCTTTGTCGCGGCATCGGGCCGACAAGTTAAAAATTTGCAGGAACTTTTTGCCCCAACGATTGCCAAAGGGTATGAAATCAATTTTGTGGGATCAAATGGGGCGATGGTCGCCACACCAGATGAGCAACTCTATTCTGTCCATTTGTCCCCAGCCCAATTACATCAAGTGATTGAATGGAATGCGAAAAATCCTGAATCAGCCGAAAACATTATTATTATGACCGGCGATAAGGCGACGTATGTCTCTAACCATGCCACCGGTCCAGTTGCGGATATGGTCTTTCAATTTTATCCTAATGTGACGCAAGTGGAGAAGTTGATGGAAGTTGATGACCACATTTTAGAAGTGACGTTTGTCTGGCCAAATGATGAAGTCCAACAACATGTAGCCGAATTACGACAAGTCTTTGGAAATGAGCTTCATGCGACAGGATCAGGGTTTGGTTCTGTTGACGTGTTGGGGAAAGGCGTAGACAAAGCCACGGGTTTGCAAGTTTTGCAAGATTACTATGACATTTTAGATCGTGAAGTGATGACTTTCGGCGATAATGGCAACGATTTAGAAATGTTACAAAAATACGAACATGGCTATGTGATGCCAAATGCTGAACCATTTATGTTGCAGGCCGTGGATAAGCGTGCCTTAAACACCAATGTTAATGATGGGGTGTTGGCCACTATTGAAGCCTATTTTGATTTGGCCAGTCCATCATAACAATAACAAACAAAAAAAGAAGGGCTACGCCTTCTTTTTTGTTTGCGGTGAAGCAAATCGGTTGACACCAATAGCCACTAAAACCCCCACAAAGGTATCTGCAATACGATCAATCACGTAGACCACTGTTGCGCCCGCTGGGATATTTAAGGCAATCATCAATAAGGCGGCTAGTGCGCCAATCACACCGCTGTTAAAATCAAAACCATCTAAGAACACAATGGTAATGATAACAAGCAGGGGTAGGATGATAATTGCGACCCAGTCCGCGTGGTCGGTTCGCGTATAAATGAGAAAGTAGACCAAGGCAAGTAAGCCACCAACGGTGTTTGAAATTAAACGGATCTTAGCAAAGCTCAGCGTTTTATCCCAACTTTCACGTAAGGCAAAGACAGCCGCTAAAGCAGCGACAAAGGGGGGGCGATTAAAGAAATAATAAACGGCAATGATTAACATGACCGCCACGGCTGTTTTTAGCGTCCGTAAACCGATCCGGAATCGTCCAAATTGCATAACTGCCTCCACTAATATTCTTATCATTTTATCATAAAGAAATGGTAAAATCTATGTATCATAAAACGAAAGGATCTTGCAATGCAGCCATACTGGTTATTGCAAGACAACAACACATGTCAAATCCAGTTTTAGACTTACTTAATAATCACCGGTCAATTCGCGCCTATACGAATGAACCAGTCACCGATGACATGGTGACGACAATTTTATCCGCTGCTAATGCGGGGCCGAATATGAATAATTATCAACCAGTCACATTTATTGAAATTACGGACCAGGCATTAAAGGCGGAAATTACCGCCCAAGTCGGCATGACTTACATTGAAAGTGCGGCCCGTTATTTTGTGGTGGCGGTTGATTTTAATAAAGACCTGATTGGGTTAACACCAGAAGTTCGCGCCTTAGCTGAGGAACGGTTGGCGACATATGCCATGCTCGAAGGTGGCATTGTGTCAGCTGGGGTGGCTTTGGGACGGGCTCAAGTGGCAGCTGAAGCACTTGGTTTGGGTAGTGTGACGATGGCTGGGGCGCTAGGCGCTTTTGAATTATATGAACAACATTTGCAGTTGCCAAAGTTCGTGAAAGCAGTCATGGGCTTTTCAATTGGTTACCCAGCACAAGAGCCTGGCATTAAGCCAAAGTTGCCAATGGCTGGGATGTGGATGAAGGATCATTATGATCAAGCGCAAATGGTAGCCGCGGTCACGGCATATGATCAAACGATGACAACCTATTATGCTGATCGCGGCATCGAGAGCTCATGGGTGCAAAATAATACGAAATTACTTACTCGACCACGTGACTATACGGCTTTGAATAACTATCCAAAGCAAAAGGGGTTTCACCTGTCATAACAGCAATAACAGTTTAAAAGCTAAATACCGATGGGTATTTAGCTTTTTTTATGGTAATAAATGGGGATACCACGCCAAAAACAGCCAAAATATGATAAAATGAAAGCGCATACAATTTTTATCATCATGGTTTATAAAATGATTTAAAAGGAGCGTAAAACACAATATGACAATCCTGATGTTAGCGCCCGCTCTACAGGAAAAAATCTGGGGTGGGACAAAGTTAGCGACCTTTGGCTATCAGTTGCCCTCGGATCACGTGGGTGAGGCTTGGGTGATTTCGGCTCATGACAATGGCATATCAACGATTACGCAAGGTGAATTTGCGGGTCAAAGCTTAGCCCAGTTGTGGCGAACGCGACCAGAATTATTTGGGGGTCATGCGCCAAATGAGGCTTTCCCGTTATTAGCCAAAATTTTAGATGCCCAAGAAAACCTGTCGATTCAAGTGCATCCTAATGACAAGCAATCATCAGAAAATTTTGGGAAGACAGAGAGCTGGTATATCTTAGATGCCACACCGGATGCTAAGTTGTATTATGGTCATCACGCCCCAACCAAAGCGGCCTTAGAAGCGATGGTTGATGCACGTGAGTGGTCACAGCTACTGCGTACCATTCCGGTACAAAAGGGCGATTTCTTTTATGTTCCGGCAGGCACTTTCCATGCTTTGGGCGCTGGTGTATTAGCCTTAGAAATCCAACAAAGTTCTGATTCAACGTACCGATTCTATGATTTTGATCGTGTCGATGCCACAACAAAACAACCCCGACCCTTGCAAATCGAGACGGCACTCAGTGTCACGAAGGCCCCGCACGTTGATCCGATTTTGAATCAGAGAACCCGCATGCAAGATCAAACGATTTTAACGCGTTTATTGACATCGCCTAAGTTCACCATTGATAAGTTGTCTGTTCGTGGGGAAAGTCATTTCAACCAACACCATGATTATGAATTGTTTAATGTGATTTCTGGTGACTTAACTTTGACGGCTGAAGGGACGACCTATCACCTTAAAAAAGGTGATAATTTTATCATGTTAAAGGATACTGGCAACTATACATTATCGGGCCAAGGTGAAGTGATTGTCA